>CAJXPN010000806.1 GCA_913058025.1 uncultured Myxococcales bacterium
CTACACAGAGTAGATCGTCGGCAGCGTCAGATGTGTATAAGAGACAGGTGCACGACGTAGGAGTGCGAGACCTCGCAGTCGCTCAGGATGAGCTGATCGCTGGAGGTGATCTCGCGCAGGGTCACGTGGTTGAGCGTGCCCTCGTTGATCTCGATGCCCTTGAACTCGCCGTCGCGCACGGTGATGCGCTCGAGCAGGCCCTCGGGGAGCGTGAGCGGCCCGATCGTGCACTCGATGAACTGCGTGTCCGACCACTCGACCATCGGCAGCGTCATCTGGCCGATCTCGGTCCGCGTGATCGTGCAGGCGTCGACGGCGAAGCCCTCACCCACGCACTCGGAGACGAAGCAGCCGTTGAACGCCGTGGCGTTGATGTAGGTCCCCTCGAGCGTGCACTGCACGAAGCGAACGTCGGTGAACGAGCATCGGTCGAACTCGACGTTGGTCATGTCGATGTTCTCGAAGTCGAACCCCTGGAGGTCGACCTTCTGGAAGGTCGAGCCCTCGAGAGAGGGGCGTTCACCGCGCTCGAGGATCTGCTCGACCTCGATGCGGAAGGAGCTGGCGCGTCCCTTGCGGACGAATCGTGCGAGCTCTTCGTTCATGATGTGGTGCTCATCGAGTTGTGCCGCGGCGCAGCGAGCGCGCGGGCGGGAGAGTTGGAGCGGTCACTTAGCCCAACCTCGCGCTCCTGCGCAAGAGAAAGTGCACGATCAGGCGTCGTTGACAGCGGGCTCATGTGCTCGATAACTTCAATGCAGAAGCCGGTTTACAGGAGCGTGATTGATGTCCAGAGCGCGTGTCGAGTGGTTCAAGAGGGGCGCGGCGGCGGCGGCGTGCGCGCTCACGTGCGCGTCTTGGACGCCCGCGCAGGCGCAGGGAGACCCGACGGAGCAGGCGTACGCGGCGGCGTTCGGCGCGGGGCTCCAGTCCTGGGCCGAGTCGAACTACGTGTCCGCGGTGATGCACCTGTCGCGCGCGTACGCGCTCAAACCAGACGCGCGCCCGCTGCGTATGGTGGTCCGCTCCTACGATATGATGGGGCACTGCAGCGCGGCGCTCCAGCAGCAGCGCCTGCTCGAGGCCGAGCACGGACAGGACAGCAAGGCCGAGCTCCAGCGGTGCGCCGACCCGGCGCACCTGGCGGTGCGCTGTGAGATGTCGGAGGCTCAGGTGGTCGTGGACGGCACGATCCGGACGACCTGTGGGACGACGCTGCTGCTGCCCCCGGGGGCGCACGACGTGGTCGTCCCAGGCCACGACCTGGCGCAGCGGGTCGTGCTGTCGGCGGGCCAGCGCGCCTCGCTCGACCTCAAGGTCTCGCCGCGCAAGTGGCCCGAGGCGATGGCCCGTGCCGGCTCGGGCGCGCGCGTCCCCAGGATCCTGGACGACGCGGACCGGTACACGGTCTACATGTCCAGGGACGGTCTCTATCAGATCTGGGTCCGCCACGACGCGCCGGACCTGCTCGAGCCTTACGGCGCGGGAGGTCAGGCGCCCTGAACCTCCTCGGGGGCGAGGATGCGCAGGAGCGTGGGCGCGGGCGCGTGGAGCGCGCGCGCGACGAGCGCGTCGTCGGCGCCGGCGTGCGCGGTGACAGCGCGCCACATCCCGGGGGTGTGGGAGACGTGCGCGGCGCAGGTCGCGTCGAGCGAGGCGGCGATGACGGCGTCGCGCGAGGTCGGGTGGAGCGTGAGCGCGGCGGCGTCGGGGGCGTGGAGGAGCGCGACGACGGCCCAGGCGAGCGCGTGCTCGTCGAGCTCCGGGTCCCCGGCTAGGACGACGACGCCAGGGGGGTCGAGCGCGGAGAGGGCGTCGAAGGCCGATGAGATGTCGCGCTCGAGGTCGAGCACCAGCGGCGCGTCGTGGGGCCACTCCACGTGGGAGTCCTCTGGCGCGAGCAGGAGGACGGCGTCGCGGCCAGACTCGGCGACGTGCTTCGAGAGCGCGCCCAGGAAGGGTTCGGTTGGCGCGCCGACGATCCAGACCGATCCGTCCGCCGACAGCGGGCTGGGCGCGAGGGCGTCCTCGCCCTCGATGCGGTCGGTCCACCCGAACCCGAGCTCGCCGCGGCTGGAGATGCCGACGTGGGAGGTCTGTGGGGTGGTGAGCGCGATCGCGATCGCCTGGGCGGCGGCGTCGACGTCGTCGAGGTCGACGTCGAGCGCGGGCGCGACGCGCGCGAGCGCGGCCGCGGCGGTGAGCGGGGCGAGGTGAGGGGAGACGGCGCGCAGGCCGAATCCGGCGCGGGTGGACTGGACGACGCAGACCGAGCGCGCGTGCCCGGCGGCCTCGGCCCACTCGAGGGTGCGCCCGAGCGCGGCGCCCGAGTCCTCGCGGTCTGCGGGCTCGGGGAAGGGCTCACAGACGATGAGGTCGTAGGACGCCGGCGGCCCCGGGAGGTCGTCGGTGGAGGAGATCGGGCGCGCTGAGACGCCGTGTCGGGTCAGCGCGTCGCAGAGCGCGCCGAAGAGCCCGGCGCGGTCCGCGGTGACGAGCGCGGGGCGCTCGGGCGAGAGCGCCGGCGGGTGCTCGTCGAGCCCTGGCCACGCGCCGAACGCCTCGAGGCGTTCGGAGGACGGCTCAGGAGCGCTCGCGGGCTCGGGCGCGTAATCGCGGTGAGGCTCGTGGGGCGCGGGCCCACCCGAGAGCGCCGCGATGCGCGCGTGGAGCGCGCGCGAGGCGTCGATGTAGGCGGAGTGCGCGCGCGACACCTCGGCGAGGTAGAGCTCGTGCGCGCGGGTGAGCTCGGCGCGGGAGCGCTCGAGCGCGGCGAGGAGGTCGTGGTGGTGGGACATGGGACCTGAGGGTTGAGCGGTGGATGTCGTGGGATGCGGTGAGATCGAAGGCGTCGAGGAGGCTCGCGCCGTCCGATCGAGTGGACCGCGTGAAATGAGACGGGCGCGCCGCCCGTTGGTGTATGCGCGGGAGTGGGTCGAGCGAAGCGCTTGCGCCGCCACGACCCCCTGTTGTATACACGCGCCTTGCGCCCAAACCCTGAGGGTTTGCGCGCGCCCAGAGAACCTACCGGAGGTGAGAGCCTCCCGACGTGAGAAGAGACGATGGTCTTCCTTCATATCATATACGTGATCGTGTGTTTGGTGCTGAGCATCTCCATCCTGCTCCAGTCGAGCAAGGGTGGGGGCCCTGTCTCTTATACACATCTCCGAGCCCACGAGACAGGCAGAAATCTCGT
>CAJXPN010000807.1 GCA_913058025.1 uncultured Myxococcales bacterium
GCGTGGGCTCGAGGGACTCGAGCGCGCCGAGCTCGGCGAGGCGCTGAGAACACGCGCCCCAGATCCCCATGGGGACGCAGATCTGCTGGGTGGACAGGAGGTAGGACCAGGCGCGCTGGCTCGGGTCGGGCGCGGCGAGGACGGCGGACTCGAAGCTGAGCGCGGAGTCGGTGTGCTGGCCGTTGCGTTGGTAGACGTGCCCGACGAGGAGGCCGGAGAGGTAGGCCGAGCGCGGGGTGGCGTCGAGGAGGCGCCAGCGACGCAGCGCGCCGACGGCGCGGTAGTCGTCGCGGGCCTGATAGGACGCGAGGCCGAGCTGGAGTTCGAGCGCGGCCTGGTGGCGGGTGTGCGCCTCGAAGGTCGCGCTCGCGTTCAGCGTCGCCAGCCGGGCGCCCTCGGCGGCGCCCGCGCGCGCCGCGGCGAGGGTGGCGCGCGCGACGTCGGCGGCGGCCTCGGGGGGCGCGGGCTGGGCGGACGCGACGGACGAGGAGGTGAGCGCCGCGAGCGCGACCAGCGCGGCCATTGATTCTGGAGCGCGCGCGATCATCGGCCTGGCTCCTGTGTGCGCGCTCTGCGCCACGATCGATGCGCGGGGTCGTCGTCGGCGCGCTCGGCGCCCGAGTCGCGCCAGAAGAAGGTGTAGTTGGTGAGCGGGTCGGAGAGGTAGTAGGGGGGCGCGGGCGGGTAGTGCTCGTGCGCGGTGTGGTCACGCATGAGGCGGCCGAAGGTGTAGACGACGCCGAGGGGGCCGAGGGCGCGGGCGGCGTCGAGGCCGAAGCGAGAGCAGCTCGGGGCGAAGGCGCACGTGGGGCCGTCGAGGCGGCTCCATGTCGCCTTGTAGGCGACGAAGCCGAGCGCGAGCGCGGCCTGCGCCGGCCCTGACGAGATCGCGCCCATGACGGGGTCCTCGGGCGCGGGAGCGGGCGCCGGCCAGGCGTCCCTGGCGAGCCCCGAGTCGACGCCCCAGGGCGCGAAGGGGGCGCCGGGCGCGAGGCCGGCAGCCGAGCGCATGCCTGGCGCGAGGCGCGCGCCGGGTGGCGCGTCGGCGGGCGCGCGCGGCGCGGCGCACGAGGCACACGTCAGCGCGGCGACCGCGAGCGCGTGGCGCCCGCTCACTCGGTCAGCTCGAAGCTCGAGACGAGGGTCTTCATGTTCTTGAAGGAGACCTCGCAGCGCCACTCGCCAGGGACCCGGATGTCCTCGGGGAGGAACTCCCAGCTCAGGTTCGAGTCCGCCGGGATGGCGTGCGCCTTGAAGCGATGGACGATGTCACCGGGGCCGTAGAAGGCCCACGTCCCGGTGTGCTTGGTGTGCTTCTGCCACTCGACCATGCAGAGGACGTTGTCCTCGATGTCGTAGGTGGCCTCGGCGTCGTAGAAGTACTTGCGGCCAGAGATCTGCTTCATCTGGGTGGTGTAGATGTGGCGGATGACCTTGTGCTCGGGGTCGGGGGTGTCGTCGCCGCGCAGCAGGATCTCGTGGTGCCACCCGAGGTTGACGTTGAACGTGTCGCGCTCGTTCCAGCTCCTGGCGAGCAGCGCGAACGCGCGGTGGGTGCCCCTGTTGTCCTTGATCAGGTCGGTCTCCCAGGAGGTCTTGCTCAGCGCGAGCTCGTCGGAGGGCCAGACGATCTCGGGGTGACGCGCGCGCAGGTGCTCGCGGTACCACTGCTTGTTCTCGAGGCCGAACATCACGCGGTCGATGACGACGAGGTCGCGGTCGGGGTGTTTGACGTAGGCCTGGTACCACATCGGGAAGGTGTGGTGGTCGACGGCGGTGAAGACGATAGAGCGCTCGGGGAGCGCGGCGACGATCTGATCGCCCATGTCCTCACCGTAGGTCTCCTCGAGAGAGACGCCGCGGTGAGACCAGTACAGGATGCCGAGGCCGACGACGGCCATGAACACTGCGGTGAGGCGGCCGGTCTCGTGGGCGAAGGTCTCGTCGGGGAAGCGCGCCGAGATGAACCAGTCGCACCCGAAACCCATCCAGAAGATCACGACGAGGTAGATGGGGGAGTAGTACGTGTCGATGTCGTTGATCGTGTAACCGGAGACGTAGACGAAGATCCCGATGGCGAGCGCGGCCATGGCGAGCGCGAGCCTCCAGCGCCGCGTGGCGAGCTCGTAGAGCCCGAGCCCGGCGACGATGGCCACGCCTGGGAAGAGGTGCTTGTTGAAGTCCCAGCCGATCTTGTTGAACGTGCCCGGGAGGTCGAGGTCGGAGCGGAAGATCCGATACTCCTCGCCGGTCACGTGGAACCAGAAGCGCGAGAGGGTCTGGGGGTCGTTCCACGAGACGGTGGAGCCGTCGGCCGCGTAGGCCGCGTGGATGGGCATGTAGAGGTAGAGCGAGGCGCACGAGGCGGCGATGACGATCACGCCGAGGATCGTCTTCGGCTTGAGGAGCTGGCGCCAGTCGACGAGCGCGCCCGAGAGGATCACGACCGGGATCATGAACGCGGTGGTCAGGTGGTTGGTCAGGCCGAGGCAGACCGCGCCGGTGGCCGCGAGGAGCCACCTCGGGCCGACCTCTCGGCCGACGCGGCCGTGGCGGCCGAGCGCCCAGAACGCGACGGCGATGAGCAGGCAGTGGAGCGCGTACACCTCGACGCGGGTGGACTGGTAGAGGACGCGGTAGTTGAGCGCGTAGAGGAGGCCGGTGAGCGCGGCCGCGGCCGGGCCCATGTCGGCCTCGCGCGCGGTCTTGTAGAGGAACAGCGCCGTCAGGGCGCCGGGGATCGCGCCGGTGAGCAGCGAGACGTTGAAGTGCGGGGTCGCGATCGGGATGTGCGCGACGAGCTTCCCGAGCAACATGAGCAGCGGGTAGCCGCTCGGGTGCGCGCCCCCGAAGTTCAGGATCGCCATGAGCAGCTCTGGGCCGTCCCCGTAGGTGATCTCGAGGTGGAGCAGCGGCAGGTAGAGCATGAGCGGGATGAGCACCATCGCGGCCTCGAAGAGGCGCTCGTGAGGGTGCCTTTCGCGCAAGAACGGCGCAGGTTCAGCGGAAGGAGCGGAGGGCTCCTCGATGGGTTCAGAGTCGTCGCTCACGTGCAGGCTCTTCATGGTCAATGGGCGCTCCGCCCGTCATGGGTACGAGGCCGACATTGATACAGAGCGTGACGTTCAACGCAAGAGGGAGAGGCTGTCTCTTATACACATCTGACGCTGCCGACGATCTACTCTGTGTAGAT
>CAJXPN010000808.1 GCA_913058025.1 uncultured Myxococcales bacterium
GGGCTCGGAGATGTGTATAAGAGACAGGCTCAACATCGCGCTGCCGAACCTGGGCGTCCAGGTCGACTGGACCGATCTCGGCGGCTGGACGCTCGGGAGCCGGCACACGCTGCGCTACACGACGATGCTCTTCTCGACGGTCGCGGCCGAGGGCGTCGGCGGGTTCATCCCGGCCAACGTCGAGCCCCCGCAGATGATCGAGATCGACAACGCGGTCCTGCTGACGACGGGCGTCGGCGCCTCGCACGCGCTCACGTTCGACCTCGGCGTGAGCTTCATCCCTCAGCTCACCGAGGGCGTGACCCCCTCCGGGTCACTCCCCGTCATCGACTTCCCGTTCCTCTACGCGCGCACCGCCGCCGCCTCCGGCGGCGCGACGATCCGCGCGGGCGCGGCCATGTCGGGGCGGCTCGTGGGCTCGCTCGAGTACTCCGCCGACCTCGACGTGTTCTACAACCCCGCGATCTTCCTGGCGCCCGTGCTCGAGCACGGCGCCGAGCTGGCGTGGCGGATCTCGAACCACGTCTCGCTGGCCGCGGGCTACCGCCTCACGTTCGCCCAGTACCCCTACGGCGCGCGCGTCCACGCGCTGCCTACGCTCGACGTGCGCGCGGGCTTCTGACCCGACCGCCTCCTGAGAACCACGCGACGCGCCTGGCCACCCATGGAGGTGACCCGGCGCGTCTCTCTGTGCCCACCGACACCTCGAGGACGACCGATGAACACGACCCATGACTTCGGCGAGCTTCGCAGCTTGCTCGAGCGGCGGCCCTCGGCCGCTGCGTTCGATCTCGTCATCCAGCACCTGGACGCCGCCGCCGAAGAGGACCTCGGGCGCACGCGCGCCGAGTGGCTCCCTCACGTGGAGGGTCGGCTCGAGCGGTGGCCCGACGCCACGCGCCTGTGTCCGAAGCACAGGCTCGAGGAGTACGAGGCCGGTGAGCGTGTCTGGTGCGAGCTCGTGCGCGCGGCGAACTACGAGGGCGTGAGCCTGAGCAAGAAGCGCATGCAGGCGCTCCTCGACGGCCCCGCGTTTCCCAAACTCACCGCGCTCGACCTGCGCTCGGCCAACCTCAAGTGGGACCAGCTCGCCACGCTCGCCAGCGAGGCGCCGTGTCGCCTGCGCGCGTTCGGCTTCCGGCGCGTCTCAAAGCTCGACATGGACACGATCGACGCGCTCTTCGCCTCCGAGATGCTCTCTACCGTGGAGTCCTTGACGTTCCGTGGCTGGGACAAGATCAAGCCAGACGTCTACACGCACCTCGCCGAGCACTTCCCGCTCGAGCAGCTCCGTGAGCTCGACCTGACGGGTGGCGCCGTGACCTCACGGAGCTTCAAGGCGCTGCTCGAGACCGACGCGGTCGACGGCCTGGAGGTCCTCCGAGCCGGCGCGTGGGTCTCCGACAAGTCGAGCCCTGGTCTGCTCGCGCTCATCGCCAAGCGCCCGGCGATGCGTAGCCTGCGCGTCCTCCACCTCAACGAGGTCAAGCCCAAGGAGTTCGCCGCGCTCGCCGACGCCGAGCACCTCACGTCCCTGCGCGAGCTCCGCGTCGACTACACGCTCGAGATCGCCGGCACGCTCGCCTTGCTCGAGTGCCCCCACCTCGCTGGCGTCGAGGACCTCCGCCTGAACATGAAGCGCGAGGATCGCGACGTCTTCATGCGCGCGCTCGCGGTGTCTCCGATCCTCGAAGGGCTCCACTCGCTCCACCTCTCCTGGTACGGCGAAGAACCCGTCGGAGAGGAGCGAGGCGAGCCCCTCGTCGCGCTCCTATCGGCCGACGCGGCGTCGAGCCTGCGTCGGCTCTCGATCTGCGCCGACTCCTCGGGCGCGCTCAACGCGCTCGTCGCCTGCTCGGGGGACCTCTCCGGTTTGCGCGAGCTGATGCTGACGTCCGTCGACGGGATGCCCCAAAGAGTCGTCGAGTCGGCCGCGTCGTTGTTCTCCGGTGACCACTTCCCCGAGCTCGAGACCTTCACGCTGGGATCGAACTCACTGATGCATGCGCTGATGAAGGAGTTGTGTGGGTCTGAGCTGCTCGTCAGGCTCGAGAGCTTCAGGCCGATCGAGTGCGGCGAGGAGGACCTCGTGGGCCTGCTGGGCGAGGAGCCGCTGCCGAACCTGAAGACCCTGGACCTCCGCGGCCTCCCAGGATGGAGCCACCGCGGACTGATCCCGGCGCTCGCGGGGCTCGACACGCTCACTGGCCTCGAGTCGCTGATCATGAACGAAGGCTACCTCGTCGAGCAGGTCCAGGCGGTGCTCGCCGAGGGCGCCCACGCGCTCCCGGATCGCCTCGCCGTGAGCTGCCCCGAGTACGCGATGTTCCAGGCGTTCGACTGGTTCTGAGAGGAGCGTCGAACGCGCATGCTCGCCCCCGATGCGCCATCGTCTCAGGAGTCGTACTCGTCGGCGCGCTCGAGCAACGCCTCCATGTCGATCCCCACGACGACGTCGATGATGGGTGACGTGGCGGTTCCAGTGGGTGTGACGGTGAGCGCGTCCCTGACGTAGCCGGTCCTCGAGTCGGTGCGCACCGGGTGCACGCCGCGCGCGGCGTAGGGCTCGACGGTGGTGTAGACCTCCTCGGCGAACGCGTCGTCGATGAAGAACTGCCAGGTGTAGGCCCGCTCCCCGGGGAGCTGCGTGGTGAAGTGGAGGTGGGGCGGCGTCACCTCGTACCAGCCCGGGAAGAGCGTCTCGAACTCGACGACGCCGTCGCCATCGGTGAACTGGTGGCCCCTCATGTAGGTCGTGCCGGTGGTGTCCTCTCCGCCGCGCAGGACGATCGAGTTGTCGACCGCCGAGTAGAGTCCCATCGGGCTGGTGCTCCAGATGTCGACGGGGAGGTTCGCGCACGGCCGACAGGTCTGCGACTCGAGCAGCGTCATGCGCACGAGCATCGGCGCGCCCCGCATCCCCTCGGTCACGTCTCGCCGCTTCAGCCCGGCGGTCAGCGTGTTCACGTAGAAGGGGCCCTCCTGGAACGTCGGCGTGACGGTGCACAGCGTCGGCTCGGCGGCGCACCCCACCTCCACGCCCGAGAGCGCGGTCACGGTCGCCGCGGCGCCCGCGCGGATGAAGGTCCTGCGATCCATGGCGTGGGCGCGCGCGTCGTGTTCGTTCGAAGACATGTCCTGCTCCTCGTGCTGTCTCTTATACACATCTCCGAGCCCACGAGACAGGCAGAAA
>CAJXPN010000809.1 GCA_913058025.1 uncultured Myxococcales bacterium
GTGCGGGCCTGGTCGTCGAGCTCGATGGGCCCGACCACGATCCCCGCCTCGCGCCTCATGATCGGGCGGCGCAGGCGAGCGCCCACGCGCGCGACGAGCTCCTCGGGCCAGAACGGCTTGGTCATGTAGTCGTCGCCGCCGAGCTCGAACCCTCTGATCTTGTCCGTGGTGTCCTTGCGCGCGGTGAGGATGATGACGGGCGTGTCGCTGGATTGGCGCCACCGCTTGAGCAGGTCGAAGCCGTGCTGCCCGGGGAGCATGAGGTCGAGGACGATGAGCGCGTAGTCGTCGGGCTCGAGCCACATCGCGCTCGACCCCGTGCGCTCCCATTGCACCGTCCAACCCGCCTCCTTGAGCGTGCGCTCGATCTCGGTTCCGAGCTTGTCGTCGTCCTCGACGACCAGGATGTCCACGCGCTCGCTCATCTCATCGCTCCATCTGCTCGTTCATGAACGGACGGCGCGAGGCCCCTCCGGTGGAGGGGCCTCGCGCCTGGTGTGGTCGCCTCGCCGGGGGTCAGCGGTCTCGGTTCTTGCGCTCGCCCTTGTGCGCCTTGCGCTTGGCCTTCATCTCGGCGAACTGTGCGCGCTGCGCGTCGTCGAGGATGGCGTCGATCTTGACACTGGTGCTCTGTCGGAGCGCCTTGAGCTCGGGGCGTGCCGCGCTCTTGTCACCGTCTACCGCGGCCAGGATGCCCTCTCGCTCGACCTTGGCGGCCTTGCGGATGGTGGCGAACTCGGCCTTCTGGGCGTCGGTCATGTTCAGCTTCTGGGCGAGCTTGCCCATCTTACCGTGCTTGCCATGCTTACCCTTCTTGCCGCGCTTGCCCTTCTTTCCCTTTCGGTCGCCGTGCTTGGACTTCATCTCGGCGAACTGTGCGCGCTGGTCGGGCGTCAGGACGGCGGCGATCTCGGCTCTGGAGGCGGCGCGGATGCGCTTCATCTCGGCGCGCTTCGCCTCCTTGTCGCCCTCGAGGCGCTGGCGAGCGTCCATCGACTCGGTCTTGCTCGCCTCCATGATCTGGCGGACCTGCGTGGCCTGGGCATCCGTCAGGTTGAGCTTCTTGGTGAGCTTGGAGACCTTGCGATCGAGCTTGCGCTCCATCCGCTCCATGCGCTCGATCTGTGCTTCCTCTCCCTGAGCGGGGGACTCGGCCGAGGCCATCGTCACGCCGCCGAACAGCATCGCGGAGGTCATGAGGCCGGCGAGCATCTTCTTCATCGTCTGCGTGGTCATCGTATCTCTCCTTTTCGTCAGGCGCGTCATCGCGCCGTCTCGTTGGTTGTGTCGTTCTCGGGGGCTTGGTCGACTCTCGCCGTCCCTCGCCTCCCTCACTCATAAACTACGAGCGGTTTGTGAAGAGAATCTGAAGACGCGTTCGTATTTGCGGCTTCTTTTGTGTCGGGTTGTTTCAAGTTGTTGTTTTGTATGTATTATTTTTCTTGAGGATGTGCGTCGATCTCGTCCTCGAGGGCCAGCGCCTCGAGCTTTTCGGGGGTCTCACCCTGGACCCGCTCGCCGATCTTGGCGCCCAGGACGGCGAGGACCCACGCGAGCGCGCCCTCGAAGGCGAGCGCGGCGATCCCTGGGGGCTCGCCCGCGAGCAGCGAGCGCACGGCCCACGTGACGAGCAGCGAGGCGGCCGCCGCCCAGCCCGCCTCCTTGATCGTCTCTCCAGGGCTGAAGTAACCGATCAACGCCCCGCCGAGCGGGTAGGACAGCAGCACCGCCGCCGCCGACGTGACCACGTACAGGAACAGGCCTCGCGAGCCGATGCCTGCGTTGAGCGCGATCTTGAGCAGCGCGAACAGCCCCACGTTCGTGGCCGCGCCGATGAGCACCCATTTCATGTCGAGCCTGGACATCGCCCTCACTCCCTGAAGGAAGAACTCCCACGCGCACCACTATAAGGACGCGAGCCGGTCGGCGCACCACGCCTTCGCCTCGGCCTCGCCCGCGCAGAGCAGGTGGCGCAAGGGGGGAGGGCGGCGACTCAGCGCCGCGCGCGCGATCACGCGCCACGATCTCCTGGGGATCACGAACGCGACGCCCACGCACCGCTCCCGCAGCGCGCCTTCCTGCTGGGCATACCACGAGCGCAGCGTCGCGTTCTGGCTCGGCGACGTGCGCGAGACCGAGCCCACGACGCTCACCAACGTGAACGCGCCCACGGTCGACTCCATCGCCGCGTCGACCTGCCCGAGGAAACGCTCGAGGTCGGCGTCCTGGGTCTCTCCGCTCATCCGCACCACCACGATCGGTTGCGCGCTCAGATCCAACTCGTACATCGCAGCGTCTCTCCTTCGGTGGGCATGCCGCGCCCATGACAGTAGATGCACCGGGCGGCGAGGGCTATTCACGGCTCCGTTCGACACGCGGCCGGCGCGTCCCTACCCTCGAGCTCTCTCACCCGCGCGAGGACCGCGTGATGCGAAGCCGAACCCTCCAGTACCTGCTCCTCTGCGCCTCGTTGTGCGCGGCGCCCTCCGGGTGCGCCACGGCGCGCGCGACCGCGGACAGCGGCGAGGAGCTCCACGTCCCGGGTCAACCCCGTGAGCGGTGCGTCTCCTGGCTCGCTCAGAGCACGCCGTCGACCCTGCGTTGGTTCGTGCTGCTCGACGAGCTCGAGGCCGAACCCCCCAACGTCCGCGCGAGGACCGTCGAGCGGATCGCGTTCGCGCTCGACTCATGGCCCGCCTCCGAGCGCCGCGTCCCGGCGCACTGGCTCCCGTCCGAGCTCGACGCGCCCGAGCGCGCCGCGCAGGTCTCGATCGTGCGCCACGTCGACCTGAGGTTCCTGCGCGAGGACCCATGGATGGCCTGGGATTTCGCCAACGCGCCGCGCGCGCTCTCTCGCGTGACCACGAACACCCGCGCCCAGGCCCGCGCGCTCATCGAGCTCGTCGAGGCCGACGCCGACGCGCTCCCTGCGCTCACCGAGCTTCGCCTCGCCGGGTCGAGCGCGCACCCCTCGATCCTCTCCGCGCTCGACGGCTCTCGCCTCGGCAGGCGCCTCGTGCGCCTCGAGATCGGCGCGCCGGTCGACTCCATCGCCCTCGGCGCGCTCGTCGCCCACGGCGAGGCGTTCCCCGCGCTCCGCGCGCTCTCGATCCGAGGCGCCCACTTCCAGGCGCCTCGCCAGGAGCGCGTCGACGCGCTCGCGGCCGCGCTCGCGTCGAGCCCGATCCTGCGC
>CAJXPN010000810.1 GCA_913058025.1 uncultured Myxococcales bacterium
TCTACACAGAGTAGATCGTCGGCAGCGTCAGATGTGTATAAGAGACAGGATCACGGGCGCGACGGAGGTCTCCGTCTCCGAGCTCTTCTCCGGCGTGGTCGGCGGCGTCTGCACCCGCGTGTGCACCGAGAACTCCGCGATCTGCTCCACGCTCACGATGCAGGGCGAGCGCCCCGATCCCGAGCCCTGGACCTGCCAGGTCGTCGCGCTGGGCTCCGCGCCCTACCCCGAGCTCGCGCCCGCGTTCCCATTCAACGATCAGCTCGATGAGGCGGAGCAGATGCTCGGTCGGCCCTTCGGCGCGGTCTGCCGCCCCCCCTTCGGACTCGACCCCGACGTCGCCGACGACGTCTGCGGCGCGTGCGCGTCCCAGGGGGACTGCGGAGACGAGTCGGCTTGCGTCCACCTCGGCGCGCTCGCGCTCGTCGCCCAGGACCAGGTGGGCGCGTGCGCGCCCTCGTGCGCGGGCTCTTCGGAGTGCCCGTCGGGCTTCGAGTGCCTCGACGTCGAGGGCATCAACCGCTGCATCCCGAGCGCCCGCACCTGCACCGACTGCCGCGACTCCGACGCCGACGGTTACGGCGACGGCCGCTGCGGAGGGGCCGACCGGGTCGTCACGCCGCACGACTGCGACGACCTCGACCCGCTCGCGTACTTCGAGCCTGGCTCCCCCAACCACCCCTTCCCGATGTACTGCGGTGATCACGACTACAACTGCAACGGCTTCTCCGACGACGCCGAGCAGATCGGCGCCTTCGCGTTCCCCGCCGAGCACTGCACCGCCTGCGGTGACGTCTGTGAAGGCGCCATCCAGGACGGCCAGCGTGGCTGCCGCGTGCGCGAGGTGAGCGGCGTGGACCAGCCAGCCTGTGTGGCGGTGTGCGACACCGACGCCAGCGGCAGCCCGACCCACGCCGACTGCGACGGCGACATCACCAACGGCTGCGAGGTCCCCATCGACGACCCCTCGCGGATCTTCTACTTCGACTTCGATGGCGACGGCGCCGGCGACCCGAACAACCCGACCTTCAACTGCGACTCGGCGGGCGCGCCCGACGGCTACGTCGCCAACGCCGACGACTGCGACGACGCCGACGGAAACAACTACCCCGGCAACGCCGAGGTCTGCGACGGCCGCGACAACAACTGCGTCGACGGCGCCGACGAAGCAGGAACCGTCGCGCCCGTCTCGAACCCCTTCCAGGTCCTGGTCAACGGGCAGATCGCCTTCGGCAACGGGCCATTTGGCGCGGGCGAGCCCTGCATCGCGACCTTCCGCCAGGGCGTATGCCAGGGGGGGGCGCTCACCTGCAACAACGCAGGGCTCCTCCTATGCGCTCAGGGGCCCGCCGACCAGCCCACTCTGGAGGTCTGCGGTGACGGCCTGGACAACAACTGCAACGGCGTGGTCGACGAGGGCGTCAACGCGGTCGACAACGTCACCTCCATGGGCGCCCAGGAGTACTTCTTCGACTCCGACCGCGACGGCGTCGCGCCAATGGGCGCGGCCTCCGAGCTCCGCTGCGCGGCCAGCGCCACGTGGACGCAGGCGCTCGGCGACTGCGACGACATGGACGGCGCCAACTACCCGGGCAACACCGAGGTCTGCGACGGCAAGGACAACAACTGCGTCGGCGGCGCGGACGAGCCCGGCACCGTCGGCGCGCTCAACAACCGCTTCCAGGTCTCCGTCGAGGGCACCTTCGGCCGCGCCAACGCCACCGTGGGTCAGACGTGCTCGAGCAATCTGCGCTTCGGGCAGTGCAGGCCCGGCCTCGTCGCGTGCTCCAACCAGGCCGGGCGCGTCTTCTGCGAGCCTGGAATCGCAACGGGTTCACAGACCGAGGCGTGCGCGAACATGATCGACGACGACTGCGACGGTTTGGTCGACGAGGGAGAGAGCAACAACGGCGCCTTGACCTATTACACGGACATGGACGGAGACAACTACCCCCCTGACATCAACTCCCCGCTCTACCTTTGCCCCGAGCGCGTCGCCTCGTTCCCGAACCTCGACGAGTACACCCAGACTGCGTCGCCCCTCGACTGCGACGATCAAGACGGCACGGCCGCCCCGGTCGGAGTCCTCGAGACCTGCGATCGGGTCGACAACGACTGCGGCGACGGAGCCGACGAGGGCTGCCCCAGAGGTGACGGCGTCGACTTCCTTGGCACCGACAGCCCGACGAACGGCTCGGTTACGGGGAACCAGAACGGGACCCAGACCAACCTGTTCTGTCAGGACGGCTACTTCATGGGTGGGATCGAGGTGTACGCCCAGACTGGCGACCGCAACTCCTTGAACTGGATACGCATCCGATGCATCCAGATCCGAATCCGTGACTCTGGCTTCCCCAACAACGCGCCCAGTTACTACTACGAAGCCGTCAACGCCACCAACACCGGCAGCGCTGGCACGATCAACGGCGACTATGGCTCCACGAACTGCCCGGGCGCCGGGGTCGTCGGCAAGATCGAGGTGTCTTACGACTCGCCCAGGTTGACCTCCTTCCAGGTCACCTGCGACTCGAAGGGCTTGAGCACGACGCAGGGTGATCGCGTGTCGACCGCCGTGACACAGCTCGGAGAGGTCGAGCTCCCTCAGCTCGGCCAGAGCAAGACCAACGCGCTCATCAGCAACATCGAGTGCTTCGGCTCCGACGAGGCGATGACCGGCCTGTCGATATGGAACGATGGATGGTTCTCACGCGATCGCCTCGTCGGCGTCCGCCCTCGCTGTTCGAAGATGACGACGAACATCCCCTGAGGGCCGTCGCCATACACGAAGACGGCCCCAGGCGTCGCCTGGGGCCGTCTACGAGGCTTTGAAGCCTCACGGATACATCAATACATCATCTCATTCCGAGGCGGCCTCGGTGGCGTAGGCGGCCTCGATCTCGGCGACGATCGCCGGGCGGAGGTTCTCCGGCGCGATGACCGCGTCGAGCGAGCCTACGCTCACGGCGCGGTGGACCGAGTGGATCGCGTCGAACTCGGTGGCGACCTCGCCGCGCTTCTCGAGCATGACCTCGTCGCGCACGTCCTCGAGCGCTTCGCGCAGGGCGGGGCGCTGGAACTCTGGCGCCGCGCGCAGCGCGTCGTGCGCGGCGACGACGCGCTCGTCGAGCTCCACGCGACGCTTCACCTCGCGCGGTCGTGAACTTCGACGGCCCGATCGTGTTCGTGGTCAT
>CAJXPN010000811.1 GCA_913058025.1 uncultured Myxococcales bacterium
CGACCGCGGCGCAGGCCCCGCCTTCGCCAACGTGCGCGACGTGCGCCCCGGCCCGGGCGGGCTGCTCTACGTCATGCAGGGCACGCTCACCCAGACCGAGATCATCGAGGTGGACCCGGCGACCGGCGACCGCGCCCTCGCCTGGCGCCGCGGAGACGCCGCCTTCGGCCAGTGCGACAATGGCCGCGGCTCGGGCTCGGTCCAGGTCCGCGCAGAGGGCTTCGCCATCGGCGCGGCGGGGCAGTTCTACCTCGGCTTCGCGAACACCGGCCTGGTCGGCGAGGGCATCGGGATCATCGAGATCGCCGCCGACGGCTCGACCTGCTCGTTCGTCACGCGCTCGGGCTCCGGAGCTCAGAACGCCTACGCGGGCCAGGACATCGGCTCCGGGCCGGCGTTCACCAGCGGCGAGCTGCGCGGCTACACGCTGCGCGGCGGCGAGCTCCACGCGCTCAACAACTTCGACCTGAAGATGTACGCCGTCGACCTGACCACGGGCGCGCGCCGGATCGTGTCCTCGGCGAACTCGACCTCTCCGCAGGGCTCGGGCCCACAGAACTCGGGCGGCATCGGGCACCGCTGGGCCACCTGGGACGCCACGCGCAACGTCTGGTGGACCTCGGGGCGCCAGGGCGACACGCAGGTGATCCTCGTCGAGGCGAACGGCGACCGCCACGACCTCTACTGCCCCGGAGGCGGCTCCAGCTTCCCCGGCGTGGCGTGCATCGAGGGGTCGCTGGGGGCGGGGCTCTCGCTCAACTTCGGCGGGTTCTGGCTCGACCCGCAGGACCCCGACGTCGCCTACTTCGCGCACGACGCCATGGGGCTCGTGAAGTACGAGGTGAGCACCGGGAACAGCCTGATCTGGTCACTCTGAGGTCGGCCCGGGTCACGAAATTCGCGCCTCATGTACGCGGCGCGCGCACCTATTGTGCGCGCGCCGCGCTCTGTTATGGTGCGCCCCTTTTCTTCCCCTGCGCCCAGACGAGGCCACCTTGAGCGATCGCGACGACTCCCCCCTCATCAGACTGCTGCGTTACGCCAAGCCGCACCGCCCGCGCCTGCTCGCCGCGACCGCCTGCTCCGTCCTCAACAAGATCTTCGACCTCGCGCCGCCCGCGCTCATCGGCGCCGCCGTCGACATCGTCGTCACCAAGGAGAAGTCCCTCTTCGCGCGCATGGGCATCCCCGACGTCGGCGACCAGCTCATCGCGCTCGCCGTGATCACCGTCCTCGTCTGGGCCGCCGAGTCCGCCTTCGAGTACGTCTACAAGATCCTCTGGCGGAACCTCGCGCAGACCCTCCAGCACGAGCTCCGCATCGACGCCTACGCCCACATCCAGCGCCTGGACATGGGCTACTTCCATTCGCAGTCCACCGGCGGGCTGATGTCGATCCTCAACGACGACGTCAACCAGCTCGAGCGCTTCCTCGACGACGGCGCGAACTCCATCATCCAGGTCCTCACCACCGCGCTCTTCATCTCGATCGCGTTCTTCGCGCTGGCGCCCGGCGTCGCGTGGATGGCCATGCTTCCCGTCCCCTTCGTCCTCGTCGGCTCGTTCCGATTCCAGCGCCTGCTCACCGAGCGTTACGCGGACGTGCGCCAGCGCGTCGGCGACCTCAACGGGCAGCTCTCGAACAACCTCACCGGCGTCGCCACCATCAAGAGCTTCACCACCGAGGACTACGAGGTCGAGCGCATCCGCGTCACCTCCGACGCCTACCGCTCCTCGAACACCGAGGCGATCCGACTCTCGTCGGCGTTCTCACCGCTCATCCGCATGATCATCGTCGCCGGCTTCACCGCCACGCTCGTCTGGGGCGGGCACCTCGCGCTCGACGGCGAGCTCGCCGTGGGCACCTACTCCGTGCTCGTCTTCTTGACGCAGCGGCTGCTCTGGCCGCTCACGGGCCTGGGCCAGACGTTCGACCTCTACCAACGCGCCATGGCCTCCACGCGCCGCGTCCTCGACCTCCTCTCCATCGAGGCGTCCGTCTCCTCGGGCGACACGCCCCTCCCGCTCGACGCCGTTTCTGGCGCCGTCTCCTTCAAGGGCGTCGACTTCGCCTACGACCCGCGCGTCCCGATCCTCGCACGCTTCGACCTCGACATCGCCGCCGGCGCCACCGTCGGCGTCGTCGGCGCCACGGGCTCTGGAAAGACCACCCTCATCAACCTCCTGCTCCGCTTCTACGAGCCCCAGTCCGGCTCGATAACCGTCGACGGCGAGGACGTGCGCGAGCTCGACCTGCGAGACCTTCGGCGCGCCGTGGGGCTCGTCTCACAGTCCGTATACCTCTTCCACGGCACCATCGCCGAGAACATCGCCTACGGCTCCTTCGACGCCTCCCGCGCCGACGTCGAGCGCGCCGCGCTCGCCGCCGAGGCCCACGACTTCATCGCCGCGCTCCCTGACGGCTACGACACCATCGTCGGCGAGCGCGGGCAGACGCTCTCGGGCGGCCAGCGTCAGCGGCTGTCCATCGCGCGCGCGCTGCTCAAGAACCCGCCCATCCTCATCCTCGACGAGGCCACCAGCGCCGTCGACAACGAGACCGAGGCCGCGCTCCAGCGCTCGCTCGACCGCCTGAGCGCCGAGCGCACCACGGTCGTCATCGCGCACCGACTCTCCACCGTGCGCCACGCCGACGAGATCCTCGTCCTGGACGCCGGCGCCATCGCCGAGCGCGGGCGCCACGATGACCTCGTCGACGCGCACGGGCCCTACGCGCGCCTCTGGAACATACAGACGGGCCAACGCGACGCACCCTCGACTCATTGAGAAAACAAAACGATGCGTTCTCCTTAACGTGATTGTCCCGACGTCCCATCTCCGCGACGATGGGACATCGAACACACGGAGAGCCCATGCGATACGACGAGCCCGGCCGCGACCTCGAGCACACCTCCTGGTGGCGCCACGTGTTCGCCAACGTCAACTCACCCGTGGACACCTCGGACGTCGTCGGGCGAGGGCTCGTCTTCGCGCTGCTGCTCTGGTGGGGCGTCGGCTACGTGCGCTTTCACCCCAGCGACGTGACCATCAACGACACCTTCCTCCACCGCGTCGATCTCGTCTTCCACGAGGCGGGGCACATCATCTTCAGCCTCGGCGGCGACTTCATGGCCACCGCCCTGTCTCTTATACACATCTCCGAGCCCACGAGACAGGCAGAAATCTCGT
>CAJXPN010000812.1 GCA_913058025.1 uncultured Myxococcales bacterium
CCCCTGGTTCAACGACACGATCGGGCGCTACAACCGCAAGATGCGCCTGGCCCGCCGCGCCGCCTACCTCGCCGTGCGCGCCGTCGAGTACGAGTTCCAGCTCAGCTCGACGCTGCGCGGCGAGGTCCTCGTCGCCAAGTCGCCCCTGGAGCTCGAGGAGGTCCTCGACGAGCTCCGCGGCGTCAACGCGACGCCCAGCCCCAACGGCGCACAGCCCGCAGAGCTCACCGAGATCTTCAGCATGCGCGAGCACCTTCTCCAGGTCGGCGCTCAGGAGGACGTGCCCGAGGGCGAGGCCGTCCTGACCGCCAAAGAGCGCTTCAGGTTGCGCCTGCTCGACCCGCGCTACGAGGTCTACGAGGACGGCGTGTTCGTGGGCAGGGAGATCCCCTTCGTGATCGCGCCGCTCGCCGCGCTCGACCTCGGCAACGCCGCCGGCGTCCCCATCGTGGCGGACAACTCGTGCGGGGAGCGGCTGTGGTCGATGAACGTGTCGATCCTGGGCGATCCGGACGAGACATTCACCGGCTTCTCACCGCAGGTGAACCTCGAGGTTCGAAAGAAGAACACGTTCTTCGCCAACTGGTGCGCCGACTCGTCCGAGGAGTTCCAGGTCGCCTCGACCCGGCCCTCCAAGAACCTCTTCCGCGAGCCCGGAGTCGCCGAAGGGTTCGACGTCTCGGGCTCCGACCAGACCGAGCTCTTCGCCAAGGCCAGGATCCAGGCGCTGCTCGACACGCAACCCGCCGAGTTCGTCACCGACGCCTTCGTCGACGGCGCGAGCACCGAGCTGGCGGGCCGCCTGCTGTTCGGCGACTACACGCTCTTCATCCCCGCCACGACCCTGGCGGTCTACGGGGACGACGGCGAGCAGACCCAGGAGGGACTCGACCTGAGCAAGGTCGACGACATCGCCCTGCGCCTGGACTACCTCTCCGTGGCGCGCTGAGCCCACAACGACCACCGCGCCGCTCTGGCGCGTCGTGAACACGAAGGCCCAGGCTGAAAACAGCCTGGGCCTTTCTCGTTCGAGCTCGATGCTCGGACGGTGCCCGAACACGCCGCTCCGTCTAGACTGCCCACACATCCACGACCACGACCGACACGGAAGCGCCATGACCCTCACCGCCCCCACCACTCGCGCCGCGCTCTCCACCGCACTCCGGATCGCCGGCGAGCACCCCTCGGCGATGCTCGCGTGCCCGGTCTGCACCGCGAACATCAAGGCGCAGAACCTCGAGCGCCACCTGCGCAAGGTTCACCCCGACATCGACCCCGAGGCGAACGGAGAGGACGCCCCGCTGCTGTGGCGCGGTGTCGACGAGGGGTTGTGGCGAGTCGGTCTGGCCTTGCTCGTCCTCTGCATGGTCGGCATCACCGCCTTCCTCGTGGTGAGCGGTTCATCGACGATGTCATCGGCCGAGTCGCTCGCCTTGGGCGTCCCGGCGCTCATACTCTTCATGTTCTTCGGGCTCACGCTCACGCCGTGGGTGCCCGCGTGGCTGACCATCGAGGGCGAGCACCTCCGGCTGAGCTGGGGTTTCGGTATTCTGAGCCGAAGCGCGGTCCTCGAGGCGCCCATCACCGTGGGTGTCGTCACGGTCCAGCGCATGAACGCGGTCCACATCAAGGGAGCCGACTACAACGAACACGCCGAGACCGTACGCGGCGGCCGCTACCTGGAGGTCGGAGGGATCAGAGTGGCGACGAAGGGCAAGGGGACGGCCTTTGGCAAGCACTGGTCCGACGACGGCGTGAAGAGCGGAGGGCGACGAGCTCGCTGGCAGATCTCCATCGGCCGCGAGGACATGGTCGCCCTCGAGTACGCCCTGGCCGAGCGCGGCCTGCTCCGCGCTCGCGCACAAAACGACTGAGAGACACTGAATACAGCGATGACGATCCCCTCGTCACGCATACAAGGAGCCAACGATGTCCACCATTTCGAATGCACGCCAGCTGTTCACCACCATCACCGAGGACGACACGCTCGTCCTGTCGATCGAGCCGTTGGAGGTCGCGGAGCCTGAGGACGACCAGGTCGTCGTCGAGATGAAGGCGACGCCGATCAACCCGAGCGATCTCGGGCTCCTGCTCGGCCCAGCAGACATGTCCACCGCGCGCAGTGAGACCGTGGACGGGCGCCCTGCGCTCGTCGCCGACATCCGACCGGAGTTCAAGCGCATGGTGCAGGGTCGCGTCGGCAAGAAGTTGTCGATCGGAAACGAGGGCGCGGGGGTCGTCGTGGCCGCGGGGGCGTCGGCGCACGCGCAGTCGCTGCTGGGCAAGACGGTCACGCTCGTGGGCGGCCAGATGTACCGCACCCACCGCGTGATGAGCGCCGCCCACGCGCTGCCGCTGCCCGACGGCGCGGACCCCGCCGAGGGCGCCTCGCTGTTCGTGAACCCGATGACCGTTCAGGGGTTCCTCGACACGATGCGCAGCGAAGGACACACGGCGATCGTGCACACGGCGGCGGCGTCGAACCTCGGCCAGATGCTCGCCAAGCACTGCCTGCGCGAGGGCGTCCCGCTCGTCGCGATCGTCCGCAAGGACGAGCAGCGCGCGCTGCTCGCCGAGCTCGGCGTCACCCACATCGTCGACTCGTCGAAGGAGAGCTTCATGAGCGACCTCATCGACGCCATCGCCGACACGGGCGCGACGCTGGGCTTCGACGCCGTCGGCGGCGGGAAGCTCGCCAACCAGATCCTCATCGCGATGGAGCAGGCGCTCATCAGGCGCGGCGAGGACGCGAGCATCTACGGGACGCCCGTGCACAAGCAGGTCTACGTCTACGGCCGCCTCGACATGTCGCCCCAGGTGCTCACGCCGAGCTACGGCATGTACTGGGGCGTGGGCGGCTGGCTGCTGACACCCCACCTCCAGCGCGCCGGGATGGAGCGCACGATCGAGATGCGGCGCTACACCATCGCCGAGCGTAACGGGATCTTCGCCAGCCACTACAGCCAGACCATCAGCCTCGACGACATGATCGACCCGGACGTCGCGCGCGGCTACGAGCGCAAGGCCACCGGCGAGAAGTACCTCATCGATCCGAGCCGCTGACGCGTCGCTAGCCGAGCCTCTCCAACGCATACTCCGCCGAGCGCGCGACGACCTCGTCGGGGTCGTCGCGCAGCGAGGAGACTGCGCCACGATAGGGCCTCGCGCTTGCCCTCCACCTGTCTC
>CAJXPN010000813.1 GCA_913058025.1 uncultured Myxococcales bacterium
GTGGGCTCGGAGATGTGTATAAGAGACAGTCCTCGGACACGTGAAGGCGAATCCTTCCCTCAGAAGCTGAAGCGCAACGTCGCGCCGACCTCTCGGGGGCCGACGTGTGGCGCCAGCGTGGGCGCGCTCGCTGAGGCGCCCTCCGTCTCGCCGCCCATGATCCAGAGCGCGGCGCCCGTGATCACGAGCGCGCCGCCGGCGCCCAGGAGCGAATACCCCAACGTCTCTTGTAGCCCACGCGAGGAGCGCGCCGAGCGGCGAGCGGCGGCCGTGGGCTCCTGCACGAACGCCATCTCGTCGGGGAGCGTCAGCAGGAGCGCGCCGCCACCCAGCGCGGCAGCGCCACCGAGGACGAGCGTGGCGAGGGCGGCGACCCCGGGGCCGCCGCCCTCGCCCGGCGGGTCGCCCGGCCCCTTCGGCCCCTTCGGGTCCTTCGGCTCGCCGGGTCCCTTCGGGTCGAGGGGGTCGGTCTTCCCGTCATTCTTGGCCGCCTGCTTGCGGCGATCCTCGACGATGGGCCTGAGCACCTCGAGCCGCTCCTGGCCGCGCGCGCGCAGCTCGAGCGGGATGTTGCCGGCCGCGCCGACGAACTCCTCGTAGTACTTGACGGCCTTGTCGAGGTCGCCGAGGCGCTCGGACACCAGCCCCATGTTGAACAGGAGCTTGGGGCGAGGGTCGACCGCGTAGGCCTCCTCGAAGAGCTCGAGCGCTCCGGCGAGGTCTCCGTCGGCGTAGCGCTCCTTGCCCGCGTCGACGAGGCGCTGGAACTCGGGGTTGCCCTCGTCGTCCTGGGCGTGGGCGAGTCCGGCGCTCAGGCAGACGCTCGAGGCGGCTGCCAGGGCGATGATGGGGGTGGCGTGCAGACGCATCGGCTCACTCGTTGGCGGGGGTCGGCGCGGTGTAGTCGCACGTGAACGCGTTGAAGGTCGTGGAGCCCGCGGACTTCAGGTCGCCGGGCTCGCTCAAGGCGCCGTCGCCCTCGGCGTCCAGGCACCAGAGCGCGATCGTCGCGGACTTCGGGTCCCCGTTCGCGTCGAACTCGATGGGGCCGGTGGCGCCCTCGAAGTCGATCGACTGGCCCTGCAGGAGCGCGGTCACGCCCTTGGGGAAGTCCTGCTGGTTCGCCTCCACGACGACGCCGCCGGGGCGAGTCAGGCGAGTCATCGCCTTGGCCATCGCGGGGCCGTTGGCGTCGCCGGCGGCGGCGAACGCGAACGCGATGAGGTAGAGCGCGTCGTAGCCGTTGGAGATGAAGGGGAAGGTGTCGGCCTCCGAGTTGTAGGTCGAGCGCCACTTCAGCGAGAACTTCTTGTAGGGGACGTACTCCTCGGCACGCAGGCTCCGGGGCGCGGTGCCCCAGACGCGGCCCTCGAGGCCAGGTCGGGTCTGGAGCGCGTTGGCGGCCTTGAGCGAGTCCTTGCCACCGTCGGCGGTCAGGAAGATCGTGTGGTCGTAGCCGTGGTCGTCCTGGAGGGTGATGTCCATCTGGTTGAAGATGTCCCACACCTCCGCGAGGCCGAGGCCGATGACGATGTCAGGCTTGAACTCGGCGGCAAGGAGCACGGCGTTGGTGTAATCCGAGCCGCCGCCGTCGCCAGCGTTCGGGTACTCCACGACCTTGTAGACATCGGCGTCGAGCAGGTCCGTGGAGAGGAACTCCGAGAGCCCCGAGAGCAACCCGTCGGCGTAGGCGTCGGCCTCGCGCGAGAGCACGGCGACCTTGACCTTGGAGCCGCGGGCCTCGACGACCTCCTCGATGACGTACTTGGTGAGCTCGGCGAGCGTCTGACCCTGGATGATGTCGCTGGGGACGGTGCGCCACATGAGCGACTCGTCGTTGAGGCCGCTGATCGAGGGCGCGGTCGCAGAAGGAGAGATGGTCAGGACGCCGCCGGGCACGAGTATCTCGGGGACGATCTTGACCGTGTAGCTGGAGAAGTCTGGCCCGACGACGGCCTGGACTCCGATCTCGACGAGGTGGCGCGCGGCGTCGGCCGCCTGCGCCTCGTCGCCGTCGGTGTTGCAGTAGATCAGGTTGATCTGCTTGCCGTTGACCCCGCCGATCTCGTTGATGTCTTCCTGCGCGAGCTTGATCGCGTCGGCGATCGGCTTGATCAGCCCGTAGTATTCGGCCTGCTCGTTGAGCGCGAGGATCACGCCGACGTTGAACGCGTCCTTTGCGAACACGTCGCCCGAGACCTCGTCGCAGGGTCCCGCGAGGTAGGCCTCTTTGGTGTATGGCTCGCAGATGCCGTCTTCGGCGCAGAAGTTCGCCGGCCCATAAGACGATCTGCACGACTCGTTCGTGGCGCATTCGTTGGGCTGCTGACAACCTGTCGCGAAGGCGAGGAGCCCAGCGGTGGCGGCGAGGATGACGTGTTGTATCTTCATCGTGACTGCCCGTGCGAGCCGTGGTGCCTGGACGAGGCGGGCGCCCACGCGTACGCGTGGCGCCGATGGCGCGTCGCCATGACGACGAGGGCCTCGTTCGATCATTGCCATGATGGCGGATGATGCCGGAACACGCGACGCGACACAAGGACGGCCGCGCCGGCGGACGGCCTGTCCGACTCACATGTCGACCAGGTCGAACTCGTTGGCGGGCTTGTCTTTTTTCTTGGGCTTCTTCGCCTTCGAGGGCGCGTCGAGCATGATCCCGTCGGGGTCGTCGCCCTTCTTCTTGGGCGCGGCGGCCGCCGGCTTCGTGTCTTGGGGCGTGGCAGACGGAGCGTCGGGTGAGCCGACCTCGGCCGCGGGGGGATCGGGGTCGGGCTTCTCGACGGCCGCGCGGCGGGTCGTGTTCGTGCGCCGCGTGCGCTTCTTCGGGGCCTTGCGCTTGGGGGAGGAGGGGCGCTCGACGGCGACCACCTCGGGCTCGTCGACGACCTCGTCGGAGAAGACCATCTCGGCGGAGGGGTCGGGCTCGTCGAGGTCAGGCTGAGAGGGATCGCCTCCGGCGGAGGTGGGGGGCTCGTCGCCCTCATCGGCGACGGCCTCGGTGGCGGCCACGCGCTCGGACGCGGGGGGCTCGGCGGCGAGCCGGTCGGGGGAGGCGGCCGGAGCGGCAAACCAGCTCATGACGCCGAACGCTGCGATGGCGCCGAGGATCGCGGCGACGGTCACGAACACGGCGCCGCGCACCTTGCTCTGGGGTGGTGGCGCGAGCGAGGGGCTCGACGAGGC
>CAJXPN010000814.1 GCA_913058025.1 uncultured Myxococcales bacterium
TTCTGCCTGTCTCGTGGGCTCGGAGATGTGTATAAGAGACAGCCTCTTTTCATGTCTCGAGCCTGTAGAGGCCGTAGCGGCGCTCGTCGGGGTGTGAGCCGTCGGCGAAGTTGCGGCTGGGGTTGTCGGCGCGGATGAGCGCGCCGAACCAGCGATCGTAGCGCTCGTCTCCGCGTTCGAAGACCTCGAGCACGAGCGCGTCCATCACGCCTCGTCGGCGCAGGTCATGGCGCACGCCGACGGTCTTCATCACGGCGGTCGGTTGCGCCGCCGCGGCGAGCGCGTCGGCGGCGTGTGCGGCGAACGAGATCTCTGAGGCGGCGACGACGCCGCCGCCCGCGAGGAGCCCGCCGTAGTGGGGGTAGACCAGGAAGAGCCCTGCGACGTCGCCGGCCGTGTCGAAGCAGATCACCGATGCGTTCGGGTCGGCCCGGCCGATGTATCCCGGACCGCAGGCGCGCTCGAAGAGCGGCCACGGCAGCGGCGTGTAGCCGAAGTTGTCGCCGAAGATCGAGTCGGCGAGCCCGTGGAGCTCCCGCAGCCGATCCATCCAGACCGCGGTGGTCAGCGGGGCGAAGGTGAACCCCTGGTCGCAGAGCCCGTCGCGTACGTGTGCCTTTCGCTCGCGCTTGGCGCGGATGTCCGCCGAGCTGAAGACCTGCGTCAGGTACGATTGGTCGAGGATCGCGCCGTGGGTCTCGAGCAGCGCGGGGTAGCGCGCCGGGTTGTGCGGCTCGCCCAGGAAGGGGAGGGCGCCGGGCTCGGAGCTCAGCTTGAGGCGGTAGTCGCCGTAGGTGTTGAAGTTCACGGGGCCGTACATGACCTCGGCGCCGCTCGCCTTCGACCACGCGGCGGCCTCGGTGAGAAGCTCGGCGGCGGCCTCGGCGCCGTCCTCTCCGGCGGCGGCCTCGAAGAACCCGAAGAAGGCGGCTCTGCGGCCGCCTATCAGTCCGGGCTCGGGGGCGAAGGCCGCGATCCTGGCGCGATCTCCCGCGGCCCAGGCCGCGGCTGTCTCTTATACACATCTGACGCTGCCGACGAGCGAGTCGCGGTCCTCAGCGAAGCTCGGGGTGCCCGCGCGGGCGCGCTCGCGCGCCTCGACGAAGCCGTCGGGGAGCCCGTCGACGCCAGGGAACTCGGCGTGCGTGGTGTCCTTCATGTCACTCCTCCTCATCGTCTGGGATGGCGTCGTGTCGGGTGACCGTGCCGGCGGCTCCGTCGAGCGTGACGCGCTCGCCGTCGCGCACGATCGCGAGCAGGTCCGGCACGCCCACGACCGCGGGGATGCCCAGCTCGCGGGCGACCACGGCCGAGTGCGACAGCGTCGAGCCACGCTCGACGAGCACGCCGCCCGCGGTCGGGAACAGCGGCGCCCAGCCCGGGTCGGTGCGCAGCGTGGTCAGGATCTGGCCGTCGAGGCGCAGCTCGTCGGTCGGGTCCATGATCACCTTCAGTCGCTCGGTCACCGCGCCGGCGTAGCACCCCGTGCCGCGCAGGACGTTCGCGAGCTTGGCGTCGGCGCTGACTGGAGGCGCCTCGAAGGAGTTGCCGACGTGGACGACGCCGCGCGTGACGATCCTGTGAGGCAGCTTCGCGGCGCGGTAGCCGTCGAACTCGGCGTGCCGCAGCGCGACGAGGCCCGAGAGGTCGGTCGTGACGGCTCTGCCTTCGCTCCACGCGAGGATCTCCTCGCGGGTGAGGTACATCACGTCCCGCGGGGACTCGAGCTCGCCGGCCTCGGCGAGTCGTGCGCCGATGGCGAGGTAGATCGCGCGGAAGAGGCCGAAGAGGCGCGTGCGCGCGAGGCGCATGTTCTCGCGGTGTTTGACCGCGCTGCGCGCGGAGTCGAGCGCGCGTGAGAGGCGCGCTCTGTTGATCCTCCCGAGCCGCTCGCCCACGCGGGCCTCGGCGGCGCGGCGGCGCTCGCGCTCGCGGCGCTGGATGTCCTGTGGCTTCAGATCGGGCCGGGACATGTAGTTGTCGAGGATGCGCGCGAGGAAGTCGCGGTCCTCGCGCAGCGTGATCGTCTCGAGCTTGAGCTCGCCCATGGTGCGGTCGCCGTAGCGCGAGACGTAGGCCTCGATGTCTCGTGCGGCCGACGGCTCGTCGACGGAGACGCGGGCGAGGAACTCGGAGGGCTCGAGCTCGGCGGAGAGCGTGGGCCAGTCCTGGCGTGTCGAGGTGCGCAGCTTCGCCGCGATCCTCATGAGGGCGTAGGTGGGCTCGGTCGACTCGATCCCCTCCTCACCGCCCAGCAGATCCGAGAGGGTCTCGGCGGGGTTGTCGACTCCGCTGGATTCGACGACCGCCGGACCGAGCCCACCGACATCATGGTGTAGAAGTCGTTGACGATCGGGGTCTCCC
The DNA here is from genome assembly GCA_913058025.1 of uncultured Myxococcales bacterium. Taxonomy (GTDB): domain Bacteria; phylum Myxococcota_A; class Bradymonadia; order Bradymonadales; family Bradymonadaceae; genus CAJXPN01. The sequence continues at coordinate 2,365 of CAJXPN010000814.1, forward strand.
AGCCGTCGAGGAACTCGCGCTCGACCTCCCGGATCATCTCGACGAGTTCGTGGAGCGGCGTGGCGTCGAGCCGCTCGCGCGGGCGCGCGTCGAGCATGCGATCGAAGCGCGCGAGGAAGGCGGGGACCTGCGCGTCGAGCTGGGCGAAGCGCCGCTGGAGCCTGACCCAGGTTTCGACGAGGCGAGGCGTGCGTCGCAGCTTCTCGAGCGCGCCGAGCAGCTCGTCCTCGACGAAGTCGACGGGCTCCTCGACGCCCATCATCGACTCCATGTCCTCCTTGTTCTGCCCGAATGAGGGCAGGATCTGGAGGCCGCGGTACCAGTTGTTCAGGTTGTAGTAGATGCGGCCCTTGATGAGGCCGAGCAGGTTGCCGAGCGCGGGGCGCATCTCATCCAACCGCTCCTCGGGGATCCCGAGCATGCGGAAGGTCTGGACGTAGACGGAGAGGTAGGCGTACGAGGCGAAGGAGTAGGTCAGCGGAGTGGTCACGCCGCAGTAGGACTCCTGGATGTTGGCGTTGTCGAAGTAGATGGCGGGGCCGTCCTCGGGCGCCGGAGGTGAGGGGAGGCTCGTGATGGGCCTGGCCTGGAGCAGGAAGAGCTCGCCGGCGCGGATGGTCCACTCGACGTCGTGGTGGGCGCCCTCGAGGTCGCCGAGGCGGCCGGCCCAGCGGCCCAGCTCGGCGACCTGCTCGGTGGTGAGGCTGCGGCCGTGGCGGCGCGTGTCGTCCACGATGTCGACCTCGGAGACGCCGCCTGCGGGGTCACGCCTGTCTCTTATACACATCTCCGAGCCCACGAGACAGGCAGAAATCTCG
>CAJXPN010000815.1 GCA_913058025.1 uncultured Myxococcales bacterium
CCTGAGGCCTGGGCTCGAGCGCCCACGCCCGCTCGGTCAACACCGCCGCGCGCTCCCAGCGGTCGAGCGCGGCGGCTCGCCTCGCCTCGCCGCGGTAGAGCATCGACTCCGAGGGGATGCGGCGCGCGCGCTCTTCGAGGACCGCGCTCGAGGGCTCCTCGATGCTTGCCAGCGCCATGTCGGACGGCGGCGCGCTCGTGAGCGCGGCGTACATCGAGACGAGCGCGCCGAGCGCGCCGAGGCCGAGGACCGCGCGCGCAGCCCGCGGCCTGGCCTGGGACTTCCGCGAGACGCAGGAGACGAACACGACGACGAGGGGGGCGCCCAACCCTATGACGAAGAAAGGGAAGTGGAACATCGAGATGGCCGCGACGTAGACCAACGCGAGCCACGCGACGGCGTGCTCGCGGGGGGCGTCCGACCATGAAGGGGAGGTCGCCTTGGCGCGCGTGAAGGCCACGCGAGCGGCGAGCACGATCGACGCGACGACGAGCGCCGTGACGGGCCAACCGAGCGTGAGCGCCCACTCCAGGACCTCGTTCTCGACGTGGGGGGCGTCGTTGCCCGCGAGCAGCGCGGGGGCGTAGGGGACGAGGACGCGATCGACGGCGCCGGCGCCGGCGCCGAACCTCCAGAAGTCGAGGCTGGCGTCACCCGCGGCCGCGTAGAGCCCGACGCGCGTCGAGACGGACGTGAGGTACGCGCCGCCCACGACACGCCACGCGATCCAGGCCGCGAACGAGATCAGGCCCGCCGCGGCGCCAGCAGCTCGGGCACCAAACACGAGCATGACCCAGGCGATCAGGACGGCGGCGAGAGCGACCAGGACGCCCAACGAGTTCAGGACGACGCACACGGCCCCGAGCGCGAGCGCGAGCGCGACCCAGACCGCGCGCCACCTGCCCTTCGTGGCGCGCGACGCGAGCCAGATGGAGCACAGCGTGGACGCGCCGAGCAGCGACGCGCCCTGGTTGACGTTGATGAAGGTCGAGAGCGTGGGGATGCGCGCGACGGTCTCGACGCCGCCCCAGTACGTGTGCGCGTCGTCAGGCCATATGAGGGCGCGCGCGAGCCCCGCGACCACGGAGAGCGCACCGAGTGAGACGACGCCCATCGCGACCCGAGAGGGTGTGCGCCTTCCTCCGAGGTTCCCCGCCGCGAGCGCGAAGAGCGCGAGCGCGAACCATCGGAGCGCGCGATCGGCGCTCGCCCACGGGTCCAGCGAGAGCGCGCGCCAGGCCGAAGGCGCGTCGACGCCGAAGAGCGCGCGCCAACCGCGCTGGAACGCGTCGTACCCGTCGGGGTTGAGCAGCTCGTGGACGAACGGAGGGGCCGGGGCGAGCTGAAGGAGCGCCGCGCACCCGAGGATGAGGAAGGGCGCGACGGCCCAGGGTACGCGCGCGCGGGAGCCCCGACCGAGGGTCGACGTGACCGCCGCGGCGAGCGCGGCGGCGCACATGAGCGCGGCGGTCTTCGTGTGCACGGCGCCCATCGCGAGGACACCCGCGATCAGCGCCGTGCCCACGAAGAGGGCGCTCCATTGCCTGTGTGTTCGTATCATTCGCCGTGGAATCGAAGGCCAGGTGAGACCCAGAGTGGGTCACGTTGACTCGAGGTGGTGCGCTCGCTAGGTTATCACGCCGCGTCACGCGCGCACCAATCTCAGACCACGCATACGAGAGACGCGGCATGTCTTCAGTAGATTATCTGCTGACCGATCCCAACGAACCCACCAGCCCCCCGCCGCAGCGGTCGGGCGGGAACGAAGGGATGTCGCTGGGCCAAGTCTTCGGTCAGGTCTGGTCGCTCGTTCGCAAGTACTTCTGGATCGTGCTGATCACCGGCGCGCTCGGCTTGGCCGGCGCGCACTTCTATACGGAGCGGCTGCCGCGTATCTACAAGACCAAGGCCAAGTTCCACTACGTCATTCAGGACCAGAACATCTTCGGCCGCCAGTTCGAGCGCGTGGACATGCTCGAGACAGGAGGGGTCTGGCAGTTCCGCCAGTTCTGGAACACGCAGCGTCAGATCCTGATGTCGCAGAAGTTCGCCCAGCGCGTGGCGCTGCGCGCGGACCTGCTCTCACGAGAGGACGTCATCCCGCGCACCAAGGCAGACGGCACCGCGCGCACCGAGGAGGAGCGGCTGAAGTCGGCGGGCGCCATGGTCGGTGGGATGATCTCGATCGCGATGCTCAAGGAGAGCCGCGTCGTGGAGGTCTCGGCCACGGGCACCGACCCGGAGCTCATCGCCCTGGTCGCCACCGAGTTCATCAACGCCTACATCGACTACACCAACGAGATCCAGTCGGGCGGTCTCAACCAGATGATCTCCTGGTTCGACACGTACGTCGCGACCAAGCGCAAGGAGCTCAACGACGCCCAGCTCAAGCTCAACCAGTTCAAGCGCGACAACTCGATCCTGTCGATCTCCTACGAGGACCGCCAGAACCTGACCGGCGCGAACATGGGCGCGATCAACGGCCAGCTCAACGAGGTCAAGACGCAGCTCGCGCGTGAGGAGTCGATGCTCGTCCAGATCAGGAAGATCAGGAAGGGTGAAGGCGACATGCGCGTGATCGGCGCGCTGGTCGGGGACGAGAGCCTGAACGCGTCGGTCCAGCGCGAGTCCCTGCTCGAGGAGCAGCTCGCGCGGCTGAGCGGGCTCGGCCGGCTCGAGGAGCACCGCGACGTGATGTCGGTGAGCCGGGAGCTCGAGGCAGTGCGCGCGAACATCGACGCCGCGCTCGTGCTCTCCCGTGACGCGATCAGCAACCGCGTGGCCACGCTCAAGCGCGAGCGAGACCGCCTCTCTCGCGAGCTCGAGAGCCTGAAGCAGGACGCGTTCTCGCTGGACACGCTCGGGGTCGAGTACTCACAGCTGCGCGACAACGCCGAGAACCTCAAGCAGCTCTACCTCTCGGTGCTCAAGCGCAGCGAGGAGCTCGACATCAACTCGATGTACGAGTCGGAGTCGATCCAGCTCATCGAGGCCGCGGCGGTGCCTGGCTCGCCCACGAGCCCCCGCGTGCCGGTGAACCTCGCGCTCGGGCTCGCGCTCGGGCTCGCGCTCGGCGGCGGCGTGATCTTCCTCATCTACCAGCTCGACACGACCGTGCGCAGCGAGCAGGACCTGTCTCTTATACACATCTCCGAGCCCACGAGACAGGCAGAAATCT
>CAJXPN010000816.1 GCA_913058025.1 uncultured Myxococcales bacterium
CAGAGTAGATCGTCGGCAGCGTCAGATGTGTATAAGAGACAGCCCCTGGCCCGTCCAGTTCCCCGTCCCCGACACCCCCGTGCTCAACATCGAGCTGCGCTGGGAGTGGTGAGGCGGTCCGCGTGAGGGCGGCCCCTGGAGAGCCCTCGGAGGGCCGATCGGCCCGGGGAGGCACTCAGGAGGCGTTCTACGGGCCTCGGGCATGGAGTGGCTATTGACCCATGGGCGCCGAGACCGGCCCCAGGATGCCCCTGGCTGACCCCAGGTTCGACAGGGGCTCACGCTCATCCACGCCCAGCCAAGCGGAACGGCTCAGGAGCCCGACGCGACCTCGGCGGGCCGCGCGGCCTCAACGTCTTCGGCGCCTTCTTCTGCGGAGAGGTCGAGGACGACGTCGCCGCGCGAGGAGGCCGACTCGGAGAGGGCGCCTGCGTCGGCGTGCTGGGTGACGCTCAGACCACCGCGCGAGGCCGGATCCTCTGCGACGCTCATGCCTCCGACGACGCCAGGGTCGAGGCCGGCCGTGATCGAGGCGATGGACGCCTTCAAGACATCGGAGCTGGCGGAGAGGAGGCCATTGCCGCGGCGCTCGAGCGCCAGGTGTAGGGTCGGGAGCGCGCGCGTGATCGAGCGCTCGGCGAGCGCGACGCTCAGCGCGTCGAGGCGTTTGGCGGAGGCGAAGTCGATCCCCTCGATCTCGAACTCGATGCGCGCGAGCATCACGTCGACGACCTCATCGGATGCGTCGCCCTCGAGCGCGGCGAGCCAGACCTCCAGGTGGTGGTTGGAGCTACTCAGCGCCAAGAGGGCGTGGCCGCGGGGGACGCGGGCATCGACGATCCAGTCGTCCTCGCCGTGGCGCGAGGAGTCGAGGTAGCGGGCGAGGAGCACCGTCCAGCCGGCGGGGCTCAGGTAGTCGATGGAGTCTTCGACGAGGGCGCGGAACGCAGCGGCCCACGCGTCGCGGTGGGCGAAGAGCTCGTCGGCGCCGGAGGGCTTGCCGTCGGCACCGAAGCGGAACGACCCCATGAGCCGCGCGAGCTGCTCGAGGCCGCACCGGTCGATGAGGTCGCGCACGAAGAGCACGCGGCCGGGGCCCTGCGGGAGCCGCGCGAGCGCGGCGGCGCGGCCGCGCATGTAGGACCTCGCGTCGCCGCGGTCCTGGGACCAGCGCTCCCAGACGCGAGGGTCCACGGAGTAGAGCATCGCGCAGCGGCGGAGCAAGGGCTCGTCATGCCCGAGCGCGCGCTCGAGCACCGCGCCGAGTTCGGGGCTGTGGGGGTGGCCGACGACGAGCGCGATGAAGACGTCCTGGGTGCGCGCGTTGGGGGCGTCGAGGCGACGCGCGAGCTGGGCGGCGACGTCTTCCAGGCTGGACTCGCTCAGGCTCGCGAGCGCCGCCGCGACGTCGTCGAGCGCACCGACGAGCTCGCGCGGGTCCTCGACGCTCTGCGCGCCGAAGAACTCCAGCGGCCCCGCCGTGATCGTCTTCACCCGGGCCGTGATGCGACCTCGCTCGAGCGCGAGACTGGCCGTGGCGCCCGGGATCGCGCGCTGCACACGCTCCAGCGCGCGGACGAGGTCGACCGGGCCGCGCGCGCGAAGTGAGGTCGAGGCGTCCTCGAAGAACGCGCCGGCGGCCGACCCGGCCGTCGTCCGCTGGTCGAATGTCACGGTGAAGCTCCACTCGGGAGGGAGCGCTTCACGGAGGTCGCGCGAGTAGATGATCCGGTCGGACCCACTGGCGGTCCGCTCGAGGTGGAGGCTCGCATCCATCTCGCGGTTCAAGAGCGCCCACGGGCGCGAGACATCGCCGCTCGAGGGGAGCCCGAGCAGCGGGACGGGGCCGTCGCGCCAGGCATCACCGAGCGCCTCCGCCCACCGCCCACGCATCCCCACACGCACGGCGAACGCGTAAATGGACGTCGTGAGCAAGACCATGAGGAGGTACGCAATGAACACCGACGCCATGCCGATGAACACCAGAGTGCACAGGTACGCGAGGATCTCGATGGTCATGACAGGTGGGGGTAGGAGGCTGACAGGGTACAGAGGCTGACGACCATAACAGAGTCGCCTGCGCTTTCATGTGTACGTGCGGTCAGAGGGGCCGAGAGCACATAAGACAAATCTATCAAAAACATAAAACCAATCCATTTCACTGATGACATGTGTGGCCATACCTTCTCCATCACAGGCCACGAGACACCACGAGGAGGTCGGACATGAAGTGGAACCCCAAGAAGTACGAAGAGTTCGAGGCGCAGCGGCGCGAGCCGTTCGAGGAGCTGGCGCGCATGGTCCGGCGGGAGCCCGGGATGAGGGTGCTCGACCTGGGGTGCGGCACGGGGGCGCTGACGGCGTGGCTGCACGAGGAGCTCGGCGCGTCCGAGACGCTCGGGGTCGACACGTCCGCGGAGATGCTCGCGCAGGCACCCGTCGATGTACCGGGCGTGCGGTTCGAGCGCGCGGACATCGGGAGCCTGACGCCCGGTGGGCGCTACGATCTGATCTTCGCCAACGCCGCGCTCCAGTGGGTGCCCGAGCCGCGCGCGGTGCTCACGCGCCTGATCGAGGGGCTGCCGCGCGGCGGCCAGCTCGCCGTGCAGGTCCCCGTCCAAGACGACCACCCGTCCCACGCGATCGCCGCCGAGCTCGCCGCCCTGCCCCGCTATGCCGAGGCGCTCGGGGGCTGGGTGCGGCGCACGAACGCGCTCGACCTGAGGACGTACGCGTCGCTGCTGGACGCGCAAGGGATGGTCGGTATCGACGCGTCGGTGCGGGTGTTCGGGCACCACCTGCCGGGCCGCGACGCGCTGCTGGAGTGGGTCGACGGGAGCCTGCTGCGGGCGTACCGCGCGCGGCTGGACGAGGGGACGTACGCGGCGTTCGTGGGGGACTACCGCGAGGAGCTCGCCAGGCGCGTGCCGGACGCGCGGCCGCTGTACTACCCGTTCACGCGGCTGCTCTTCCACGCGACGAAGGCGTGAGGGCTCAGAGCCCGAGCCAGGGCGCGACGCGCGCGATGATCGCGTCGGCGTGCGAGAGCAGGCCGGTGTGGCCGGCGTTCGGGAGGAAGAGGTAGTCGCAGTCGGGGATCTCGTCGCGCATCCTGGCGCTGGCCTGTCTCTTATACACATCTCCGAGCCCACGAGACAGGCAGAAATCTCGT
>CAJXPN010000817.1 GCA_913058025.1 uncultured Myxococcales bacterium
GATCTACACAGAGTAGATCGTCGGCAGCGTCAGATGTGTATAAGAGACAGCCCGACGACCTCGACGCGCTCGGCGTCGTCCCCGGCGGCCCCGTGTGGATCGAGGGCGAGCGCCGCGCGCTCGCCCGCGCCATGCCCACGCGCATGCAGGATCGCGGCGCCGGCCTCGTCCAGATGGGTGAGACCCTCCAGCGCAACGCGAGGGCATCGCCAGGTGACGCCGCGACCGTGCGGCGCGCCGAGGTCACGCCGGCCGCGCGCGTCGAGCTCGCGCCGCTCGGGGAGGACCTGGGCGAGCGCGACCTCGGCGCGCTCGCCTCCGCGCTCCATGGGACCCCCGTCCGCGCGGGCGACGTCCTGAGCGTCTCCCTCTTCGGCGCGCACGTGCGCACCCTCGAGGTCCTCTCCACCGAACCCGAAGGGGCCGTCTCCATCGGGCCGAACGCCGTCCTCGAGGTCGGCTCGGCGCGCGCGCAGGCCGCCCCTCCCGAGCACACCGCCAGCGACTCCAGCCCGCCCTCCGGGTACGCTCGGATCGGCGGAATCGGTCCACAACTCAAGAAGATACGCGAGACGATCGAGCTGCCGCTGCGCTACCCGGAGGTCTTCGAGCGCCTGGGCATCGGCGCCCCGCAAGGCATCCTGCTCTACGGCCCCCCGGGCTGCGGAAAGACCCTCACCGCCAGGACCATCGCCGCCGCCTGCGACGCGAGCTTCCACTCCATCTCCGGCCCCGAGATCATCCAGAAGTTCTACGGTGAGTCCGAGGCCGCGCTCCGGGGCGTCTTCGAGCGCGCGCAGAAGCAGGCCCCCGCGATCATCTTCCTCGACGAGATCGACTCGCTCGCGCCCAGGCGAGAGGACGCCGCCGGCGACGTCGAGCGCCGCGTCGTCGCGACCCTGCTCACGCTCATGGACGGCATGAGCTCGCGCGAACAGGTCGTCGTCATCGGCGCGACCAACCGCCCCAACGCCATCGACCCCGCGCTCCGGCGCCCCGGACGCTTCGACCGCGAGATCGCCATCCCCGTCCCGGATCGTCATGGCCGTCTCGAGATCCTCGAGATCCACTCCCGCGACATGCCGCTGGCGCCGGGCGTCTCGCTCGAGCACCTCGGCGACGCGACCCACGGCTACGTCGGCGCCGACCTCGAGGCGCTCTGCCGTGAGGCCGCCATGGCCGCCGTCCGGCGCGCGCTCCCCTCGCTCGACTCCGGCGCCGCCGTGCGCTCCGAGGACCTCGCCAACCTGCGCGTGCGCGCCGAGGACTTCGTCGAGGCGCTCCGCCAGATCACCCCGTCGGCCACGCGCGAGGTCTACGTCGAGGTCCCCGACGTGCGCTGGGAGGACGTCGGCGGGCTCGGCTCCACCAAGGACCAGCTCGTAGAGGCCGTCGAGTGGCCGCTGCGCTACGACGACCTCTTCCGCGTCGCCCGCGTACGCCCCTCCCGCGGCATCCTGCTCTGCGGACCACCCGGCGTCGGCAAGACCCTGCTCGCCAGGGCCGCCGCCACCGAGATCCGCGCCAACTTCATCTCCGTGAAGGGCCCCGCGCTCATGGAGAAGTTCGTCGGCGAGTCCGAGCGCAACGTCCGCGAGATCTTCCAGAAGGCTCGCCAGGCCTCCCCATGCATCATCTTCTTCGACGAGATCGACGCGCTCGCCCCGCCCCGCACCTCCGGCGCCAGCGACGGCAACGTCTCCTCCCGCGTCCTCGCACAGCTCCTCACCGAGATCGACGGCGTCGAGGAGCTCGAGGGCGTCCTCGTCCTCGCCGCCACAAACCGGCCCGACATGATCGACTCGGCGCTGTTGCGGCCCGGACGCTTCGATGAAATCATAGAGATCTCGGCGCCCGACGAGCGCGACCGCGCCGAGATCTACGCGGTCCATCTGAGCGACAAGCCGCTGGCCGAGGACGTCGACGTCGACGCCCTCGCCAGGCAATCCGATGGGTTCGTGGGCTCCGAGATCGCGGAGGTCTGCCGACGCGCCGCCATCCAGGCGATGCGTGGGCTCATCACCGCGACCAAGAACGGTGAGGAGGTCGACCCCGCCAGGCTCGTCGTCTCCCGCTTCCAGCTCCTGCGCGCCATCGAGGACGTGCGCTCTCGCCTCGACCACGCGCGCTGAGCCCCGCACCAGGCCACGCACCGATGACCTCTCCTCGCGCGCTCTACCTCTTCTGCGTCACGCGCGCGCCCGCGCCCGACGACCTCGCCGCGCGCCTCGAAGCCCTCGATGGCTTCGACGGCGCGACCGTGCGCGCGCTCGCCGTCGGCGACCTGCTCGCCGTCCTGTGCGATGTGCCCGTGTCGCAATGGGTCGGCGACGACGCCGCCGAGCGCCTCAAGGAGATCCGCTGGGTCGCCCCGCGCGCGCTCCTCCACGAGGACGCCGTCTCCGCGACCCGCTCGCTCGGCCCCGCCTACCCCATGCGCTTCGGCACCATCTTCTCCGACGCCGACGCGCTCTCCGCCCGCCTCTCCGAGCTGCGCCCCGAGCTGCTCGACTTCTTCGCGCGCACCGGCGACGCCTCCGAGTGGTCGATCAAGGGCTGGCTCGACACCGACACCCTCGGCGCGTCCCTCTCCGACGCCAGCGACGACTCGCCCGCCTCCGGCGCCGCCTACTTGCTGCGCAAGCGCCGCGAGCGCGACCTGCGCGAGCTCATGGACGCCTGGATCCGCGACCGCGCAGAGGAGCTGCGTGACCTCGTCGACCCCCACGTCCGCGGCGTCGTCCCGCTCGCCACGCGCGGCGCCACGCGCGAGGACGACGACCGCGGCCTCGTCCTGAAGTGGGCCGCGCTCGTCCCCGACGCCTCGCTCGAGGACCTGCGCGCCGTCCTCGACGAGGAAGGCGCCGACCTCGGCGCCCACGGCCTCGACCTCGAGCTCGTCGGCCCCTGGCCCGCCTACAACTTCCGGCGACCCTCGTGACCTCACCCGACGCCACCGTCTTGCTCGCGTTGGGCGCCTGCGACCTCGACCGCGCTCTGGACCCCGACCTCACCTGGGCGCGTTCGGCGCGCCACGGCCTCGCGCTCGCTCTCGTCGCCGTCCCCTCACGCGTCGTCACGTCCGCCGGACGCGACGACTACCTCGACTTCTCACGACGCGTGCACGCGCTCTGGGGCGAGGTCCTCGACCTCGCGCCGCTGCGCTTCGG
>CAJXPN010000818.1 GCA_913058025.1 uncultured Myxococcales bacterium
CGCGCGCTCATGGCGCTTCGCGCGCCTCGTGTGACGTGGTAAGAGGCGCCGTGGGACCGGTCCATGGTCAAGTGAGTGGCGCGTCTGCGCGAAGGAGTGCATCGAATGGATGAGGCGATTCAGAAGGTAGAGCGCGCCGTGGCGGTGATCCGCGAGGGCGGGATGGTGATCCTCGTGGACGACGAGGCGCGCGAGAACGAGGGCGATCTCGTGATGGCCGCGAGCGCCGTGACGCCGGCGGCGATCAACTTCATGGCGACGCACGGCCGCGGCTTGATCTGTCTGTCGCTCACGCCGGAGCGCGTCGACGAGCTCGAGCTCCCGATGATGGTGCCTCACAACGGCAGCCCCTTCGGCACCGCGTTCACGGTGAGCATCGAGGCCCGCGAGGGCGTGAGCACCGGGATCAGCGCCGCGGATCGCGCACGCACGATCGAGGCCGCCATAGACGAGAACTCCAGCGCGAGCGACCTCGTCCGCCCCGGCCACGTCTTCCCGCTGCGCTCGCGCGAGGGCGGAGTGCTCACGCGCACGGGCCAGACCGAGGGGAGCGTGGACCTCGCGCGGCTCGCGGGCCAGTACCCCGCCGGCGTGATCTGCGAGATCATGAACGAGGACGGGACGATGGCGCGCATGCCCGAGCTCGAGGCGTTCGCCAAGAAGCACGACATGCCGATCGTGAGCGTGGCGGACATGATCACGTACCGGCTCCAGCGCGACAGCTTGATCGCGCTGGTCGAGGAGCGCGAACTCGAGACCGAGTGGGAGGGCGACTGGAGGTTGCGGGTGTACCGCAGCCGCCTCGACGGCTCCACGCACCTGTGCCTGATCTGCGGACAGCCCGAGGTCGACTCGGCCACGCTGGCGCGCGTCCAGCACCGCGCCGAGCCCTTCGACATCTTCACGTCGAAGACGTCGGAGGCGGTCGAGACGGTGCGCGGCGCGATGGCGCGGATAAGCGCCGAGGGCGTGGGCGTGGTCGTCTACCTGGATCGGGACTCTCGCACGGCCGAGGAACTCGTGCGCGTGCACCTTGGCGGCGAGGAGGTCGAGCTGACGCGCGACGAGCAGATCAGGCAGGTGAACCAGCCGATCGCGGCGCTGCGTGACCTGGGCCTCGGGGCCCAGATCCTTGCGGACGCGGGCGTGGGCAAGATGAGGCTGCTGACGAACCGACCGAAGAAGATCGTGGGTCTCGAGGGCTACGGCCTCGAGATCGTGGAGCAGGTGTCGATCCCGCTGGGATCATGAAACAGTTCAAGGACGGCGGCGCGCCCACGGGCGCGCCGAACGAGGAGGGTGCGATATGCCGAAGGTGGTAGAGGGCAGCCTGATCGCGACGGGCAAGAAGTTCGCGATCGTGGCGGGCCGATGGAACGGCGCGTTCGCCGAGCGCCTCATCGAGGGCGCGCTGGATTCGCTCCGGCTGCACGGCGCGCGTGACGAGGACGTCACGGTGTACCGGTGCCCCGGTTGCTTCGAGCTGGGCCAGGCCGCGGCGAAGGTCGCCCAGGCTGGCGGGCACGACGCGATCATTTGTCTCGGCGTGCTCATTCGGGGCGCCACGCCCCACTTCGACTACATCGCCGGCAAGGCGACGGCCGACATCGGCTCGGTCGGCCTTGAGCGTGGTCTGCCCGTTAGCTACGGTGTGTTGACCTGCGACACGCAGGCTCAGGCCCTCGAGCGTAGCGGCTCCAAGGTGGGCAACAAGGGAGAAGAGGCGGCGCTCGCCGCGATCGAGATGGTGAACCTGTACGCACAGATCGAGGCCCAATGAGTCGTCCAAACGAAGAGCGCGCGGGTGACACCGTGGTGGCCAGGCGCGCGGCGCTGTGGATCCTGGTGTCGATGGACATCAACCGTTCGGGCCCCGAGCCGTTGCTCACGGACATGTTCGTGACGTTGACGGACATGGACGAGCTCATCGGCGAGTCCTGGCCCCAGATCGAGACCCGCGTCCGCGGGGTGTGGGGCATGTGGGACGCGCTCAACGAGCAGATCCAGGAGCTCAGCCCGCGCTGGAAGCTCGACCGCATGGCCACCGTGGACAGGAACATCCTCAGGCTCGGCGCCTGGGAGCTCCTCGACGGCTTCTCTGCGCCGCTCGAGACGATCAATGCGTGCGTCGATCTCGGCAAGGAGTACGGAGAGAAGGGCACGCCAGGGTTCGTCAACGGCCTGCTCGACCAGCTCTGCCAGGATCACCAGATCTCACTGAAGCGAGGCTGACGTGCGGCGCGTGCTTCTTCTCATGACGGCGTGTGTGCTCGGTGGTTGCGTCTCGGGAGAGCCGCCGCCCGAGAGCCGCTACGCGCCAGGCAAGGTGTCCTCGAGGGGGGAGCGCCTGGTGTTCGAGGACGAGCAGGGCAACGCCCTGGGGAAGTGGCGCGTGCGCCCATCCTCGATCAAGGTCTACGACGAGAAGATGAAGCCCATGGGCGTGGTCCGCTGGGGGCTCGGCGACGACGGCGAGCTTCGAATCACCGGCGGCCGCCCGGGTGAAGCCGAGCGCGTGCTCAACACGCGCGTGTCGAAGGGGCGCTGGTCGATCGACGGGGAGCTCGAGCTCGAGCGCGCCGAGGGCGGCTGGCTCGTCTACGGCGAACGGCGCGCGCTCCTCGGCGCGCTCAAGCGCATGGAGGGCTCCGGCCACGGCGAGTGGGCGCTGACGCACGACCTGAGCGGCGGGCGCGTCGAGGCCGCCGACGGCGGCGTTCGCGCGCGCGGCGCCTCGAGCGCGCACCTCGCGGCGTTCACGCTGGCCAGCGGCGGCGTCGATCACCTCCACCGCGTCGCCGTCGGGGTCCTCCTCGAGCAGGACGGCGCGCGCGGGAGTGACGGTTAGATGTCGGTATCCTTCGAAGACTACTACAAGCTGCTCGGGGTCGAGCGGAGCGCGTCTCAGGACGAGATCCAGAGCGCGTTCCGTACGATGGCCAAGCGCTACCACCCGGACGTGAGCAAGGAGCCTGGCGCCGAGGAGTCCTTCAAGAAGGTCAACGAGGCGTACGAGGTGTTGCGCGACCCGGAGCGCCGCCGCCGCTACGACGCGCTCGGCTCGAACTGGAGGGCGGGGCAGGACTTCAGGCCGCCGCCCGGCTTCGAGGGCGTGTACGGCCTGTCTCTTATACACATCTCCGAGCCCACGAGACAGGCAGAAATCT
>CAJXPN010000819.1 GCA_913058025.1 uncultured Myxococcales bacterium
AGCGCGGGGGGAATCCCCCGCTCCAGGTCGCGCACCACCCCACGTCAACGCCCACCCGACACGCCCCGAAGACCCCGAAACGCCCCAGGACAGCCTGTAGGCCACGCTACGCCCTTCCAGCCTATCCCCCTTGCTAATATACGCGCGCCCGAGAAGGCCCGCAGAGGAAGCCCGGAGCCCTGGATCTCAAGGCTCGATGTTGGCCTGCGGGTGGTCGGGGTCTCGAAACGAGCGCAGCTCCAGGGTCTCAGGGTCACCCTCCCCCGAGTCGAGCCGGAAGCGCACGCTGTCCGTGCTCACGTACAGCGTGGTGCCTTCGCTCATCGGGCCATACTGGTACGACGCCAAGCTGTAGAAGCCCGAGCCGGCGACCTCGTCGTGGAGCGTCTCGGGGGCGCCGTCCGTGGGACTCCAGGTGACCGTGTACGTGACCTGAGACTGCGCCGACGGTCCGACACAAGAATTGCTGAAGGCACGTGCGTCGGGGACGAGCAGGTTCGACACCTGTTGGGCAAACCGGACGCCCGGGTGCGTCACATGCGCGAGCGCCTCCTCCACGTCGTCCACGGTCAGCTCGACGTGGAGCGCTCCCTGGTCATTCGAGACCTGGTACGTTCGGGTCACTCCTTCGATAGAGCGCAGGTCGTCCTCGAGCGCTCGCGCCTCGCTACGATCGACTTCACAACACAGGTCGTCGACGCAGGAGTCGTCCTCGGGCGGCGCGCAGGAGGTCAGCGCAGCGAGCACGAACGCACAGGCCGAGAGCGTCGTGGGCCTCTTCATGTCACGCCTCATCGGTCACGGGTGACGGTGCATGGGCCATCGAGGCGTCCCCCCGAATGGTCGAGTATGGAGACAGGATGTCGAGCGCGGGCCCGTGAGTCAAACCGGTGGCGGAGGGCTGCGAGGCGTCGGGCCGGAGAACACACGAAGAGAGGGCCGACTCCCTGAAAGGAGTCGGCCCTCTTTTGCTCATGTGTCCCCCGGGCGGATCACAGCGCGGCCATCGCCTCCTTGGAGGGCGCGTGCTCGGGGTCGACGCCGAGCGCGCGGTTGAACATGTCCTTGGCGCGGCGGGCGTCGCCGTTGGCGAGGCGGATCTGGCCGAGGTGGTAGTACATGTCGACCTTCTCGGCGGGGTCGGTGATCTTCATCTGGTGGAGCAGCAGGGTCTGGAAGATCTTGAGCGCCTGGTCGTTGTCGCCCTGGGCGTAGGTGAGCTTCCCGAGGCTCATGAGGTTGGGGACGTAGGTCGCGTCGATCTTGTGGGCGGCCTTGAAGGACTCGAGCGCGCTGGCGTCGTCGCCCTGGCGGAGCGAGAGCTTGCCGCGCAGGTGGTAGAAGCCCACGACGTCCTTCATGCGACGCTTCTCGGTGAGCGTGTCGATGACGGCGACGAGGATGGGCTCGGCGGACTCGAACATGGCGGCCGAGATGTACGCGTCGAGCAGGGGCCGGACGACGTCGAGGTCGGCCGAGTCGATGGCGTAGGCAGCCTCGAGCGACTCGACCTGCTTGGGCAGGTTGCCCATCTTGGCGGCCAGGGACGCCATCTCGACGAAGATCCCCTTACGCTGGGACTCCTCGACGTTCTTGGCGCGGAACGCCAGCGCGTCGTAGAGCTGCGTGCGGAGTTCGTGCTTCTCGAGCAGCGCGCGCAGCGACTCGAAGGCCGTGGGGTGGGCGGAGTCGATGTTGAGGACCTTGACGTAGTCCTTGGCGGCGCGCTCCGGGTCGCCGATCTGGTCGGCGTAGAGCGCGGCGCGCTCGAGCAGCGAGGCGACGCGGGCGTCGTCCTCGGTGGAGACCTCGATGCGCTGACCCAGGACGCCGGCGACGTCCTCCCAACGCTCCTGAGAGCGGTAGAGCCCCTCGGAGACCTCGAGCGCGCGCGTGTGACCGGGCGTCGACTGGAGCGCGAACTGGAGGTACTGCTCGGCGGTATCTGCGGCGCCAAGGTGCTCGTAGGAGATGGCGGCCATCTCGGTGGCCAGGTCGGCGCGGCGGGCGGGGTCCTCCGTGGTCTCGAGCTGGGTGTAGTAGAGGTTGAAGAGGTCCTCCCAGCGCTCCTCCTTGCGGTAGAGCTCGTCGAGCGAGGTGGTGATGAGCTCGGAGGCCGGGTCGAGCGCGGAGGCCTGCTGGAAGAGGCCGATGGCGCGCTCGGAGTCGCCGCCGTGCTGGTAGGCGATCTGAGCGCGGCGCACGAGCACGCGGACGCGCTCGTCGGTCTCGGTGGCGACCTCGAGCTGGAGCTCGAGGTTGGCGGCGAGCTGCTCGAGCTGCCCGAGCTCCTCGTAGAGGGGCTCGAGCGAGCGCAGCGCGGTGGGCTCGTTGGGGTAGAGCGCGAGCGCGCGCTCGAAGAAGCCCACGCAGCGCGGGGCGTCGTCGAGGTGCGTGACGCCGAGCTGACCCGAGCGCATGAGCAGGCCGTACTGGGTCTCGGCGTCGGGGACGAGCGAGGTCATGTGCTCGTAGGTGTCGATGAGGTCGGGCCAGCGCTCGGTGGCCTCGTAGAGGGTGGCGAGCGCGTTGGCGACCTCGACGTTGGAGTCGTCGATGAGGGAGGCCTCACGGAACGCCTCGATGGCGTCGTCGAGCCTCTCCAACCCGGTGAGGACGCCGCCGAGCTCGAAGAGCGTGGCGAAGCGTGCCTCGGGGTCGTAGAGCAGGTCGACCTTACGGCGCAGGACGCGCGCGAGCGTGTCGGCGTCGTCGGCCTGTCGGGCCAGCGACTCCATCGCCGCGAGCGCCTGCTCGTTCTGAGGCTCGATGTCGAGCACGGTCATGTAGTGGGTGACCGCGCGGGACGCGTCGCCGGTGTGGGTGTGCGAGGCGGTCGCGGCGACGAGCGCGAGCTCGACGACGCGGACCTGATCGTCGAGGCCCTCGAGGATCGACTCATAGCGGGTGACGAGGTCGGCCCAGAGGCCATGCTCGGCGCCCAGCGCCTCGTAACGCGTCTGCGTGTCGGGGTCGAACGGGTCGGCGGCGAGCGCGTGGCCGAGGCTGTGGAAGCCAGCCTCGGCGCGGTCGAGCTCGTCGAGTTCGAGGTCGGCGATCCTGCGGTGCAGGTCGGCGCGCTCGTGCGGGCCGTCGACGAGCTCGAGCTTGAGGCCCAGGAGCCTGTCTCTTATACACATCTGACGCTGCCGACGATCTACTCTG
>CAJXPN010000820.1 GCA_913058025.1 uncultured Myxococcales bacterium
CAGCCTTCGACGCATCCCCGCCGCCCCTCGCGAGCTCGAGCATCGTCCCACGACGCGCCAACCCGCCGAGCGGGTTGCGCTTGCAGCCGCAGTCCTCTCGCTCCCCCCTGTTGTTCGCCGAGAAGACGATCGTGGCGCGCCGCGCGGCGTCACCCTCGGGCGGCCTGGCCGAACGCTTCGACGCGGTGAGCGCCGCGTCCCTTCGGACCTTCGACAGCCCGGCGATCGCTCCGCCCCTCCACGACCGAATGACCGCGGCGCGCGCGCGCTGGATCGCGGCGCGCTCGGCCGACGTCGCCACGCGCTGCGTCGGCGCCTCGGGCTCGGCGACCACCGCGCGCCCCGGAGCGCGCTCGCACGCGAGCGTGAACGCACACGCCAACGCCACCGCGCCCGTCCGCCTCACGAGCAGTCCTTGTCGAGCGTGCGCAGCGACGACGCGGCCGCCTTCGCCTCGGGTGAGTTCGCGTGGTCCTTGCCTACCCGCTCGAGGAACTTGCGCGCCTTCGCGCACGCCCCGTCCTTGGCCAGCGCCTGGCCGATGCGAAGCTTCACCGCCGGGATCTTGCTCGACCTCGGGTAGCTCTTGAGCACCTTCGCGTACTCGTAGATCGCCGTCTTGTACTGCGCCTCGAAGAAGTGGGTCTCGGCCACGCCGAAGATCGCCAGGTCCACCCGCTCGTCCTCGGGGTACGTCTTGAGGAACGCCACGAACGCCTCGCGCGCGGGCTTGTACTCGCCGCCGCTCAGCTTGCCCTGCGCGTACGAGAGGTGCTCCCCCACGTTCTCCGGGTACGCCACCTTGGCCGGCGCCGCGTTCTCGAGCCTGAAGTCCACGTCCTCCTTGAACGTCACGAACTGCTCCTCGACGACGCCCGTGCGCTGGTCGAGTTGCTCGACGGCGTCACGCAGGCGCGCGAGCTCCTCTCGCGTCTTCTGGATGTCGAGGCCCGACTCCGCGTCGTTACGGCGCAGCGCCTCCTCGGCCTCCTTGATCAGCGACTGGAGCGCCTGGATGTCCTGGCGCGCCGTGGAGACCATCTCGGCCATCTCGGCCTCGCGCTGCTTGAGCCCCTGGTTGAGCGCAGACTGCTCGGCCTTGAGGCCCTCGATGTCGGCGCGGATCTGGTTGCCCTCAGACGTCGACACACACGCCGTCGACATCAAACACGCCGCGCACGACGCGGCGACCTTCATTGCGAATACATGCCTCAAGACTCACCCACTTCACTGTTCGCTCTTGTCATTGAATCCCCCCGCTCACACCTGTGACCCTAACGGCTCGTGACCCCGCGCTCAACCGGCCCTCACCGCTCGAGCACCTCCACGCGGCGGTTGTACGCGTGGCACGCGTCCGTCCCCGGCTCCTCGCACGCCTTGGCTGGCTTCTCCTCTCCGTAACCCAGCGACTCGATCCGCTCCTCGGGGACGCCCATCCTGATCAGGTAGTCGCCCGCCGCCCTCGCGCGCACCTCGCTCAGCGCGAGGTTGTACTCGGACTCGCCCAGCGCGTCGGAGTGCCCCTCGATCGTCAGGGAGATCCCCCGCTCGACCGCGCACGCCGCGTTCGCGTCGAGCACCTCACGCGCGCCGTCTGGCAACGCGGCGCTGTCGTAGGCGAAGTACACGCGCTGGAGTTGGCACGGACCCTTCGACATCGGCCCCTCGCACGACCCCGCGTTGCACTTCGAGTCCCCCTCGCAGTCCGCGTCCGCCGAGCACTCGGGCGCCTGCTCGCATCGACCTCCGGCGCACCGCTGCCCCTCGCCGCAGTCCGCGTCCGCAGCGCAGCCGGCCGCGCAGCGCGACTCCACGCACCGCTGGCCGTCACCACAATCCGACAGCCGCTCGCAGTACCCTATGATCTCCGCGCACGTCCCCGCGCTGCACTCCATGCCCGCGCCGTCGCAGTCCGAGTCCGCGGCGCACTGCTGACACAGGCCGTTCACGCAGACGAGCTTCCCGTCCGCCTCTCCCCGCCCGCGCTCGCAGTCCTCGCTCGTGTCGCACTTGGGGTACTCCACGCCACATCCTGCCGCGCCCAACGCCGCGACCAGTCCAGCGCTCCACATCCACCGCTTCATCTTCGCCTCCAGGGACCCATCACAGCGGCACCCGGCCGCATCGGGCGACCTTCTCGCCGCGCCAGCGGAGTGTCAACCGCGCTCTCGCCCACGTGAATCCCCGCCGTCGAACCGAAAGGTCAATGGA
This sequence comes from uncultured Myxococcales bacterium, assembly GCA_913058025.1. Taxonomy (GTDB): domain Bacteria; phylum Myxococcota_A; class Bradymonadia; order Bradymonadales; family Bradymonadaceae; genus CAJXPN01. The sequence continues at coordinate 2,212 of CAJXPN010000820.1, forward strand.
AACGCTCGGGATTCCTCCTCTGGCGACCTGTCCTCGGCGCACCCGGCAGCGCGTGTTGACTCGTAAGCCATACGAATTACCTCGGTTTTCACCTTGAAGAGCGCGCCGTATTTCAAATACCAAGGGGTCCTCTAAAACCGACACGACGCACGATCGAGGCCGACCGCCCGGCCAGGAGCCCACATATGTCCACACACGACACGACGACCGACGACCCGAGCATCCAGAAGCCCCTCGAGGTCGTCACCATCGAACCTCCCGCGTCGTCCGCCCGCGCCATCCGCAACGCGCGCTTCGCCGCGCACGAGGAGAAGAAGACCCGCTACCACCTGCCCACCGAGCTCGACTCTTCATGCGTCGTGGGCTACCGAGAGCGCGTCCCGATGACCCGCGAGGACGCCGCGCACGCGCTCAAGCTGCTCTCGATCGAGCGCCCCACCTCGTTCTCACCCGACGCCGCGCACGTCACCGAGCGGGAGCTCTTCGAGGAGTCCTCGCTCGGCGTGCTCTCCTCGCGCCAGTCCACAAACTACGTGGGCCACCGCCAGGTCACCCTTGGCGCCGAAGAGTCCGCGCGCATCCTGCCGCTGCTCGCCAAGCTCGACGGCGCCGAGTCCGAGCCCCTCGAGCACGCCACGCACACGCACCTCGTGCTCTCTCGCCCCTACAGGACCCCCTTCACGTTCCTGCTCACGTTCATCGGGCACGACAAGCTCACGAGCCCCATCGGCGTCGCGCGGCGCGCCATGCTCAAGCGCGCGCGGCACATCGACGACATCCCCACCATCGGCTACCTCCAGCAGCTCCACCTCGGGATCCTCGCCGACGCGATCGAGCGCGGCGCGCTCATCGGCTCTCGCGGTCGCCGCATGGCCAATGTGATGATGCGCCCACTCTGTGGCTCGTTCTCCGCGCAGAACCTGTCTCTTATACACATCTGACGCTGCC
>CAJXPN010000821.1 GCA_913058025.1 uncultured Myxococcales bacterium
GCCCTGGCGCTCACGCAGGATCGAACCGAGCGAGTGCGCGAAGGAGGGGTTCGACTCGACGGCCTCGATGAACTCCTTGGCGCCCAGCGCCGCGAGCACGGTGGGCTCGAGCGCGCGCACGGAGGTCGCCCGGGGGGCCTCGAAGAGCGCGGCGCGCTCACCGAAGTAGCGCCCCGCGGTGATCGCGCCCAGGCGCTTGGACCTCCGGTCGTCGAGCGCCTCGACGCTCCCCTCGAGCACCACGAAGACGCGGCGGTCCTCGGTGTCTCCCTGCGTGATCACGAGCTCACCCGCCTCGTGGCGCACGATCTGGGCGCCGCTGGCGAGCGCGGCGCGCGCCTCGGCCGGGAGGAACAGGAACGGGATGAGCTCTGCCAGGGTCTCTTCGAGCATGGGCGTCTCTCGCGTCGATGGTTTGAATGCGTCGGAGACTCTAACAGCGACCGCTAGTGGCGCGCGATCTGCGTCTTCGATCGTGTCACGAGGGGTAGGTGAATGGAGGTGGAGTACCTACGTCGAATAGAATGGACGTTCTGTATGCTTCGTGATGAAGAGGCGTGCCTCTGGCGCCGTCCTTGATGTCCTGTGAATCGAGCGAGTGGATATGATGTGTCGAATGATCAGGTCGTGCGTCATTGCGCTGGCGTCGCTCTCGTTGGGTTGCCTACCGACGCTCGAGGACCCCGAAGTGGACGCCGGCGAGGACGCCGCGTGGGACGCCGGCGTGGATGCCGCGATGGACGTCGGCGTGGATGCCGCGATGGACGTGGACGTGTGCGATGATCCGATATGCGAGGGTCGCCGAGACGGCGAGCTGATCATGTGCGTCGCGGTGTCCGAGGACATGGACCAGCCCTACAGCGTGTGCCGGTCCGACAAGGAGACGGGCTGCCTGACGTTCGTGATCGAGTATTGTGCGTCCGGGCTGATCTGCGTGGACGCGGACCCCTTCGGTGAGCCGTGCCAATCCTCGTGAAAGACTCGACGCGCAAGATACCCTTCGCTACGCTTGAGGTGTCGAAGTCGATGCACCTCGAGAGGCGGACAGACCAATGATGAATCTGGAAGGGACCCACACGCTGTCGAAGACGGCGCTCGCGATGATATTCATGTTCGGGGTGTGCGCGTGCCTCCCCGACATCGAGCCTCAGACCCAGCAGGACGGCGGCTCGGGCGGTGGAGACACTGGCCCGATCGACGCGAGCTCGGACCTGGGCGCCGACGCTGAAGTCGACGCGGACGCGTCCGCGTCATGCACGGACGTCCCTCCCGAGGACTGCGTGGCCATGGAGCCCGGCTCCTATTGTGGCGATGATGGTGTCCCCTTCGAGTGTAGCGTGACTGATAGCGGTTGCGTCATCAAGACAGTGCTCTCGTGCGAGGATCAGGAGTTCTGCGAGGACGGGTCGTGTAAGGAATGCGACGAGGTCGCGGGCTGCACAGCCGTCGGCGATCCGACATGCACGGACTCGTTCGAGCCTGCGGTGTGTGCACGAGATCGAACGACGGGTTGCTTCATCCTCGACGTCGCCGACATCTGCCCGGTGTCCAGTTTCTGTGAAGCCGGCGAGTGCCGCTCATGTGAGGCGCTCGGCAACGCGTGCGACGTGGATGGGACGACGCGTTGCGACCCCGACCTCGTCGAGGGCAACCTTCGAACCGTCGAAAAGTGCGCGGAGGTCAACGGCTGCCAGGTGTACGTCCCTGACGCTGATCTCCAGTGTCCGCTTGGGGAAACGTGTGCTGAAGAGGGGCTCTGCGAAAGCTGCCACGATCCGCTGTGCGAAGTGGACGGCGTCGTCGACGCCTCCGCCGCGCAGTGTCCGGACCCCGCCGCGCCCAGGGAGATCGAGCGGTGTGAAGTCGATTTGAACGGTTGCTTCAAGGAGACACCGAGCATGTGCCTCGAGTCGACGTACTGCGCGACGGACTCCGACGGCACGTCGTGCGTCGACTGCGCCACTGTGGCCAACTCGTGTGACACGATGGAAGCGACGCGCTGCGGCGGCAACGACATCGAGGAATGCGGGCCAGACCCGGCGACGGGTTGCCTCGTCTGGAGCCAGACCCAGCTCTGTGTCCAGGCCAGCGTCAGCGGTGGCGTCTGCGTCCCAACGGGTGGGCTCCTCGACCCTGTCACCGGCGACGTCGCCACCGCCGCGACCTGCGTCGCGAACGAATGCCTGACCGTCGGAGTAGAGACCTGCTCGGCCAACGGTGACGTCCAGGTGTGCAAGAGCGACCCAACCACGAACTTGAAGTACCTCGACGTCATCGAGGACTGCAGCGACAAGCAGTCATGCAAGGACGAAGGCTCGGGGTTGGAGTGCATATGCGACCATGAGTGCGATATGGGCAGCGAGCAGTGCGTCGACGGGCGAGGGGCCACCGAGGCTTCCAGGGTCACCAAGGTCTGTGACGATACGCGCGCGGACAGCTGCCGTGTCTGGGTCACCGACACCTCGAACGCGTGCAACGCAGGCGACGTCCCCGATGGAGGAGGTGTCGGGTGTGGCATGGGCGCATCGGACATCATCCTGTGTGAGTTGGACACCGCCGACCAGTGCAGGCGGCCCGTGTCCAACCTGTGCCCTTGCCCGGTCGTCTGTCTGGACCGAGAGGAGTGCGTCAGACCTACCAACCCATTAGATGCCAACTACACGAACGGCACCCCGCGCTACATCTGTCAGTGAGGTTACGTTGATCGACGACAACGCCGTCTTCGGAGAGCTCCGCAGCCTCGCGCACCGCCCGGGAGAGGCGAGCTGGGCGGCGATCTGCGTCGCGCTCGAGGCCGCCGACGAGGACCTCGCCCGCGAGCGATTCGTCCCCTACCTCGAGGGAAACCTGCGGCGCTGGCCCGCGGCGATCCGGGAGGCCCCGTGGGCCTGGATCGAGCGCGCGCTCGCGGGCGAGCCTCCTCCTGGGCTGCGCCTCGTCGGGTCGGTGTCGATCATGAACCGCAAGAACGTGTACCAGGCGTTCGGGCGACTGATGCGCGACGACGCGCTCTCCGGCGTGCGCCACCTGCGCATCGACGGCACCGCGATCGGCCGGGCGCGAGGCGTCCGCGCGCTCGCGGCGAGCCCGCTGGCTGGCCAGCTCGAGGACTGTCTCTTATACACATCTCCGAGCCCACGAGACAGGCAGAAATCTCG
>CAJXPN010000822.1 GCA_913058025.1 uncultured Myxococcales bacterium
AGCGTCAGATGTGTATAAGAGACAGGTTTCTGGACGCTGGAGATCAAGACGGACGCGCGCGCGCTGATCCCGAGGCCGGACACGGAGGCCCTGGTGGAGGCCGCGCTGGCGAGGTTGCCTGAGGGGGAGCCCGCGCGCGTGGTGGACGTGGGGACGGGGACGGGCGCGATCGCGCTGTGTCTCGCGAGCGAGCGCGCCGAGGCCGAGGTCTGGGCGACGGACGTGAGCGAGGACGCGCTGGCGCTCGCGCGTGAGAACGCGGAGGCCAACGGCCTGTCGGAGCGCGTGAGCTTCGCGCAGGGCGACCTGTTCGGGGGCGTGGCGGGTGTGTTCGACGTGATCGTGAGCAACCCGCCGTACGTGGCCGAGACCGAGCGCGAGGAGATGGACGCGGACGTGCTCGACTGGGAGCCCGAGCTGGCGTTGTTCGCGGGCGAGGACGGGCTGTCGGTGATCTCGAGGCTCGTGCCCGAGGCGAAGTCGCGGCTCAAGCCCGGCGGGAGCTTCCTGTGCGAGATCGGCTACCGCCAGGGGCCGGAGGTCGTCGAGATCTTCAAGGCGAACGGCTTCACGGACGTCGGCATCATCAAGGACCTTGGGAGCAGAGATCGGGTGGTCCACGGGACCGCCTGAGCCTTACGCCGGATTCGTGTGCTGATGGGACGGTAAGGGCCGCGGCGGCGCCATGAGGCGTCGCCGCGGCCTTCGCGCTTCAGAACCCGAGCTGGATGCGGGTGAAGTAGGCCGTGGAGCCGTCGGGCTCGACCTCGACGTAGAGCTCGAGCCCGCTGGGGAGGATGATCTCGGCGGCGGCGCCGCCGAGTGTGATCAGCGGGCTGTTGAAGCCCATGCCCAGCCGCAGGGAGGCGTCGCGCTCGAAGGATGGGGGGCGGATGGCGCCCAGGCCGTAGACGGTCAGGCAGGGGAACATCCCCTCGACGAAGTCGATGACGTCGTCGTCCTCGTAGCAGCCGAGCCAGGCGACGCCGAGCTTCGCGGTGGGCATGATGTAGGTGGCGTCTCGCCCGTCGAAGATCTGTGTCCACTCGGCTTCGACGCCCAGGCCCAGGAAGGGGGTCATGGGCGCGGCGACGGGGTAGAGGTTCGCGCCCGCATAGAGGGACAACCCGGAGACATTGCGGACGACCTCGTCGGCGTCGTAATGCGCGCCGAACCCGAACGAGACGTTGAACGACGGCGTGATGAGCGCGGGGGCGCCGAGCTCGAAGTCGTCGATCGCGCTCTGGGCGTGCGCGACCGCGGGCACCGACACGCCCGCGAGGAGCGCGAGGGAGGCCATGATGGAGTGACGCATCGTGTGACACCGTGGGTGGAGGTGGAGCCTTACTGACCATTGGACGTATGGCGTGGTGGTTTCATTCAATCATGTGTGCGGTTTTTTACTGCAGGGCGCGCGCGAGGCGCTCGGGCTGTGGCAAAGCGCGCAAACGCGCGCGTATTCAGCGCTTTGATTTTGCGGGGTGATGTCGTAGAACATGCGACCTTTGCGGCGCGCAGGAGCGCGCCGCGTCAGGGTCAATTTAGAGGTTGCGAGAAAGCGTTGGAGAAGAGCTCGATGGCGACGCGTACGAAGATTGTGACATTCATGCTGGCAGCGTTCGCGTGTGGGATCCCCGCGACGGCGCTGGGACAGGGCGCCGAGACCAAGGCCGCCGAGCCTGTCGGTGAAGAGGCCGCCGAGGACACCCTCGAGGTGGCGGAGGACGCCGCGGAGGACGAGGCGGAGGCCGACGCCGACGCCGACGCCGACGCGAAGAAGGACTCCAAGAAGGACGAGAAGCGCGAGAGCGAGGACGGCGACTACGAGTGGAAGCTCTCGTACGGCGGCGGCCTCGAGGTCGGCGCGTTCTTCACGGGCATGGAGCGTTGGAACGCCCAGCTCCTCGAGGAGTCTGGCCAGCCCACGTTCGACACGGACGCGGCGCTGAACATCGACCTCGCGCTCGAGGTGTACCCCGTCGAGTCGCTCAGGGTGACGCTGTTCGGCGGCCTCCAGGGCCCGCTCTCGGGGCCCGCGCCCTGGGCGCGCGCGGTGTACGTGGGCATCGAGCCTGCGTTCGCGGCGCGCCGCGGCATGTGGGAGCTCGCGCTCGGCGTCGGCGCCGGCGTGGGTGGCCTGAACGTGGGCGTCGAGGACGTGGGCGAGGTCTCGGCCGGGCTCGTGCTGATGCGTCCGTTCGTCGAGGTGCGTCGTTACCTCGAGGACTGGGTCGCCGTGTACGGCCGGTTCGGCTTCAACTACTGGGTCACGCACAGCGTCGAGGGCGAGGGGTTCGAGGAGTCGGCGCGCTTCCAGTTCGACGACCTCTACTCGTCGAACCTCAACGAGGGCGGGTTCTACCTCGCCTTCGGCGTGCGCTTCGGCAGCTACCCCGAGCCGATCAAGTCCGTGGGTGACAAGGACGGCGACGGCCTCAAGGACGACGTCGACGACTGCCCGGACAAGCCCGAGGACATGGACGAGTTCGAGGACCTGGACGGCTGCCCCGAGGACGACAACGACAAGGACGGCATCCTCGACGGCGCGGACAGCTGCCCGCTCGAGGCCGAGGACCTGGACGAGTTCGAGGACGAGGACGGCTGCCCCGAGGACGACGACGACAGGGACGGCGATGGCATCCTCGACAAGGACGACAAGTGCCCCACCGAGGCCGAGGACAAGGACGGGTTCGAGGACGCCGATGGCTGCCCCGAGCTCGACAACGACGGCGACGGCGTGCCGGATCTCGAGGACAAGTGCCCGCTGGTCCCGGGTGTCCCTGAGCGTCAGGGCTGTGAGTACCGCCGCGTGACGCTGCTCTCGACCAAGATCCAGATCAACGAGAAGGTCTACTTCGAGCTCGGCAAGGCCGAGATCAAGCCCGAGTCGTTCGGTCTGCTCGACGAGCTCGCGCAGATCATGGTGGACACGCCCCGCATCAAGAAGGTCGAGGTCCAGGGTCACACCGACACGGCCGGCAAGGACAAGGCGAACCTCAAGCTGTCCGACGCCCGCGCGAAGTCCGTGAAGGAGTACCTGATCTCGAAGGGCGTCGATGACAGCCGCCTGACCTCACAGGGCTACGGTGAGACGATGCTCCTGGCCCTGTCTCTTATACACATCTGACGCTGCCGACGATCTACTCTGTGTAGA
>CAJXPN010000823.1 GCA_913058025.1 uncultured Myxococcales bacterium
GGCTCGCCGTGTGCGATCTCGATGGCCTCGATCTCCACGTGCTCCATACCAAGGCCGTTGCGCTCGGCGCCCTTGAGCTCGATGAGGAACGAGGTGAAGTCGCGCGCGGTCATGCCTCGTAGGAGCTCCAGCCCGCGGATCTTGGCCGCGGTGAAGAGGTCCCGGAGTTCGTTGTGGCGCTTCTGGGCGTTCCGGTCGAGGCGCAGCGTGGTGCCGTTCACGATCGCGAGCTCGTCGCGGATGATGATCGAGAAGGACTCGTCGAGCGAGTGGCTCATGGCCTGCTCGAAGAACTCGAGGAACTCCTGGATCGCGATCTGCGTCTGGTTGTGCTCGATGTCGTAGATCGAGCCCACCTTGAGGATGCGGTAGACGTTGTCGAAGAAGGCCCGGCCGAGCGCCTGTGTGTCTTCGGGGTCGATCTGCGGGGCGTTTGCGCCGTGCCCGGTGATGAAGTCGCTGCTCATGGTGTCTCGATGCTCTGGGGTCGCGGGTTGAGGACGGTGGGGATCAGTTGCCCACCCTCATCATGTCCACGATCTCCTTGCAGGTGTTGCGGATGCGTCCGGTGACGCGCCAGTCGTTCGCGATGTCGTCGAGGAGCTTGATGACGGGGGGCACGGGCGAGCGCACGAGCGCGCGCGCGATGGTGATGGCGAGCTCGCGCTCGGCCTCACTGGATGTGAGGCCGCGGATCTGGATGATGCCGCGGAGCTGCTCGACGGCCTGAGCGCCGCCCTTGGTCACGAGGAGGTGCGTGAGCTCTCGGACCTCCTCCTCTGGGCGGCCGCGGAGCTCGGGGCCGAAGAGCGGCCCGAGGACGCGCACTGTGTGCTGCGGCGTGGCCTCTACGATCGCGCGCGCCGCGGCGACGCGGACCTCGGTGGCGTTGACCTTGAGAAGCGGCACGAGGACGTCACGGATCTCACGAGGATCGCCCCATTGGCCGTGCATCGCCTCGAGCGCGCGCGCCTTCATGTCGGGCGTGACGTCTGCGGTCACGACGTTGAGGAGGGCCTGCCTGGAGTGAGGCAGGCCGCGCTGGAGGAGGTCGAAGAGCGGCTCCGAGTGTTCGTAGGGGATCTCGGGGAGCGTACTCTCGAGGAAGCCGAAGCCGTAGCGCGCGCGCTCCTGGAGGTAGCGCATGACGTCGGCGCGCGCGCCCTCGTCGATCTCCCAGCCGAGCACGCGGGCGAGGTCCTCGGAGGTCGAGTCGAGATGCAGCGCGTTGAACATCTGGAGGATCATGCGACGTTCGCGAGGCTCGGAGCGCACGAGCTGTCGGATGAGCTCCTGGTTGCGGCGCTGCGTGAAGCAGCTCGCGACGACGTCCTTTAGCTCCTGAGCGACCTCGGGGCCGAAGCGGTCGCGCCACGCGTGGATGAGCTTGAGGAAGGAGAGCGCCTCCCAGGGTTGCTTGGTCTTGAGGAGCGTGCTCATGACCTCGCCGATCTGTTCGATGGCCTGCACGCGGAGGGTGGGTCTGGGCTTGGCGCCGAGGATGGCCGAGAGGATCTCGCCCTCGCGGTGCTCGAGCTCGCGGTGCTCGGTGAAGCCCATCCTCAAGGACATGAGCTTGGCCTTTGCGCCCTCGTCGAGGGTGAGGAACTCGCGTGAGCCGACGTCGATCTTGCGCAGGCGCTCGGCGGGGTTGTTGACGTTGATCTCGTACTCGCCGCCGACGTCGTCGCTGCCTCCCTCGTCCTTGTCCTTCTCGAAGGCGTTGTTGAAGAGGTCCTCGATCGCGTCCTTCTCCTCGGGAGTGTCGCGGTTTCGGACGTCGAGGTCGATGCCAGCGAGCGCCGCGAGGGACTCGTCGAGGGCCTCGTAGGAGATGTAGCTGAAGCTCGCCTCGAAGAGGATCGTGTTGGAGTCGGTCTCGGGGTCGTTGCGGTGTTCGATGAGGTAGTTGAGGACCTCGGCGAAGCGCTTGACCTCGGCCTCGTCGATGCCGGCGAGGAAGTGGAAGAGGAAGATGCCGTCTCGGCTCAGGAGGAAGCAGAAGTCGCGCGGCTCCTCGGTCTCCCAGACCTCGTGCTCGGTCCCATAGAGGACGAAGCTGTGGGGGTGGACCTCGATGGAGAGGCGGTCGGTGTTCTTGAAGTGCTCGCGCAGCGTGGTCGTGACGGCGCTGATGGCGCCCTCGATGGCCGGGTGACCAGGGGGGTACGCCGAGAGTTGCTGCGTGAGGCGCTCGAGGTTGGAGAAGCAGCGTCGAGCCTGTGAGGCCTCTTGAAGCAGCTGCTCTTGAGTCGGCGGGGCGGTTGGGGCGCCCTGGCCCTGATGGGGGGTCTCCATGGGGTCGCGGCTCCTTGCGAACGGTGGGATCGTGAGGGATACGTTAGCGCCACTCGCCCGCGTAGCCAAGCGGGCGGGGGTCGATCGTGTGTCGAAGGCGTTCGAAGGGAGCGGTTCGGATGGGAAAGTTGGAGCGTAGAGTCGTGTGGGGGGTGGCGTTCGGGATCGCCATTTACGCGGTGATGGCGCTGACGATGGGCGCGCAGGGCGTGTGGGAGAGGGCGTCGAGCGTGGGCGCGCTGGTGGTGCTCGGGACGCTGGCGTTGTCGACGATGAACTACGCGGTGCGCTTCGCGAAGTGGCAGTACTACCTGCGTATTCTTGGCGTGGACGGCGTGAGCCCGTGGTCGAGCCTGAACATCTTCCTCTCCGGGTTCGTGATGAGCGTGACGCCGGGCAAGGTCGGCGAGGTGCTCAAGAGCGCGCTCCTCAGGGAGGAGGTCGGGGTCTCGGTGTCGCGCACGGCGCCGATCGTGTTGGCGGAGCGGCTCACGGATCTCCTCGGCCTGTGCGTGATCGCGGGGCTGGGGGTGTGGAGCTTCGAGTACGGCAGGTGGGCGGTGGTCGCGGGGGTGGTGATGGTGTTCGTGGTGCTCGCGGGGTTGGGGAGCCCGCGGTTCATGGGCTGGTGCCTGGAGCGCGCGGAGCACGCGCCGGTGGTCGGGAAGCTTCACCCGAAGCTCGTGGAGGCGTACGCGTCGACCCAGGTGTTGCTCGAGCCGAGGCCGCTCGTGGTGGCGACGGCGATGAGCGCGGCGTCGTGGTCGATGGAGGGGCTGGCGTTCTTCTGGATCGTGTCGGCGCTCGGGGGGGCAGGGGGGCCACTCGAGGCGATGTTCCTGTTCGCTGTGACGA
>CAJXPN010000824.1 GCA_913058025.1 uncultured Myxococcales bacterium
AGATTTCTGCCTGTCTCGTGGGCTCGGAGATGTGTATAAGAGACAGCTGACGGACTCGCAGAGCGAGAGCGCGAGGGAGAGCGCGTCGGGCGAGACCTCGGAGAGCGGCGACGCGGGCTCCATGTGCCACGGGGCTCGGCCGGGGGAGCTCACGGAGACGACCTCGAGGCGGGTCGCGTCGAGGCCCAGTGAGAGGAAGTCACCGGCGGCGACGTCCCAACGGTCGGGGCGCGAGCCGTCGCTCTCGCCCAGGATCGCGCCGTCGCGGAGCAGCAGCGCGGGCTGACCGCAGGCGAAGACCTCGAAGGAGAGGCCGCCGCCGTCGTGGTGCAGGGCGCCGTGGCGTATCGCGGCCTGGACACCGCGCAGGACGAGGTCGTTCGAGGGTGCGCGCCCGACCGAGATGGTGTCGCGGTCGAAGAGGTACTCGGACATCGAACCCGAGAGGGTGATGCGCAGTCGAACGGTCACGGGTCGGCCTCCAGGTTCGTTCCAGCATCCAGCGTACCATCGTCGATGCCAGCGTCGAGGCCTCCGGCGTCGAGCGCGTCGTCGGCGCCCGCGTCCGAGGTGCCCGCGTCCAAGGTGTCCTCGTTCAGCGCCTTCAAGCCAGGCTCGAGCAGGGGGTAGGCGACGTCGGCGCCTGCGATTCTGAAGTTCGCCCACGCCTGGAGGCGAGCGGCGCCCTTGTATCCAGGGGTGAGCTCGTTGACGCGGCGCATCGCCTGGGCGCACTCCTCGAAGAGGAACGCCTCGCACATGGAGAGGCTGCGGTCGTAGAGGGCCGCGGCGCGCTCGTCGTCGGTCAGGCGCTTGGAGTCGATCTCCTCCTCGGTCTCGGTCATCTGGGCCACGGCGGCCGTGATCGCCTCGGCGGTGCGCGTGGAGGCGAGCGAGACGGTCGCGTCGAAGGACTGCCGCTGGGCGGCGCGCTCCTGGCGCTCTTGACGCTCCTCGACCTTGCCCATCGTCCACGACGCGAACGAGCCGAGCGTGATGACGACGGCGTAGAAGATCAGCGCGTGGCGGGCGGCCCGCTTGAACGAGCCCGGCTCGGGCCAGGGCGCCCAGTAGGAGGAGATCTTCTTGGCGCGCTCGTGGGTCTGCTTGATGCTCTTGACCCAGGGGACGATGAGGAAGCACCAGAAGAGCGTGGAGGAGCCCTTCTCGTCCTGGCCGTTGTAGATCTGGCCCGCGCCGGGCGCGAGGACAGCGAGCGCCAGGGCGAACTCGAGGGAGTGTGGGACGCGGCTGTCGAAGCCCGAGGGCGCGAAGGGGGGCGCCTGACCGGAGTCGCCGAGCGCGCGCGCGAGCTCGCTGATGGAGGCGTTCGGTGAGGGCTTCGAGGAGGAGCTGCTCTCGCAGATCTACCAGAAGTGGAGGGGGCTCACGCGAGCGCGCGGTGAGATGGACGGGATGATGGACGCGCTGCGTCGCGAGACGCAGTCCCACCTCGGCCAGACGCTCGCCAGGGTCACCGAGGTCGGCGACGAGCTCATCGACCAGCACGCCGCCGACGGCGGCCTCAAGGCCGCCCAGGCCGGCTTCAACCAACTCGAGGACGCCGCGCGCGAGCACCTCAACGGCGCGGAGGACCTCCGCCAGCGCGGCGAGCAGCTCTGCCTGGCGCACCGCATCCCCAAGACCTCGCCCGTGGCGAGCGCCCGGGAGGAGGTCGTGCGCGCGGCCGAGGACAAGCCCGAGCTCGACGCGATGAAGTTCGGCGCGCTCGTCTGGGTGCTCATGGCGCCAGGGCTCGGCGCGCCCATCTGCTACCTGATCGCGGGGGCGGCGGGGCTCTACAGGAACCCGAACCCGGTGGAGTTCGCGCTCGGACCGCTCGGGTGGTTGGTCGGCGGGCTCGCGCTCGCGCTCCCGGCGCTGTGGTTGATGTACCGGCACATGTCCGAGCTCGTGGAGCGCGTGGAGCGCGCGATCGAGTCGCTGGCGGACACGGCGCGCAGCGTGGTCGAGGGGGCGGGGTCGTCGCTGGCCGGGTCGCCCTCGATCCGCTCGTTCATCGAGGCGAGGCTCCAGCTCACCGCCGCGCTCAACGTGCGAAACTACGCGATGCGCGTGTACGAGCGGGTCGTCCAGGACGCGCACCTCGCGCACCGGCTCTCGCGCAGCATCGACATCCAGGAGGACGCGCTCAAGCGCCGCGCCGAGGATCTGGGCGTGCGCGCTCAGATGGGCCGAGGCTCCGCGCGCGAGACGAGCGCCGAGGACGACGTCTCACAGCTCTTCTCGGCCCGCGACGGGCACGCGCTCCCCTCGCTGGTGCCGCCCGAGCGCCTCGGCGGCTTCTACAAGAGCCGCTACGGAGAGGAGAAGGAGCTCCAGGCCCTGGTGCCGATCTTCATCGATGATGTCGGCGGGTTCGGCGAGTGGCGCAAGCACGCGTGCATGTCAGACACGGCCCTGATCATGGGCTACTCACGGGCGAAGTTCGACGCGGTCGTCGAGCGCCCGGTCGCCGAGCAGTACACGTTCGCCGACGCGGTCGGCGAGGCGCTCGAGGAGTTCGTCTCACAGCGCTACTCTAACGTGGGCTTCGGCGCGAAGTTCTCGGGCTATGAGGGGCTCGACCCGGACGGTGTGCGTATCCTGTGTGACGTCGCCCTGGTGATGCACCCTGCGCTCACGGCCTCGTACGAGGAGGCGCGCCGCCGCCCTGGCGCCAAGCCCTTCACCGAGACCCAGCGCGTCATCGAGACCGAGATCCGCCCGAACACCGCCTACATGCTCTCCTTCGTGCAGGGCATCCGCCCTCACTGCCTGCGGAACCTGATGCGCTTCGAATCCTTCCACGACCGCGCCACGATCCCCGACGACCGGACGTTCCCGTTGTCGGGCGAGGCCGAGGGGCGCGCCCGCCCGATCAACCACATGACCGGCTTCGAGGGGCTGCGCGACGACATCCACGCGCGCGTGATCGAGGTCGGCCGAGAGCGCGCGCTCTCGGGTCCCGGCATGGCCGGTGAGCCGATCTCGGCGCTTCGGGTGGGGATCGTGGACGTGCGCGAGCTGATCCCGATCGAGGATCTGGAGGCGCGCAACTATGAGTGAGGTCGATGTGTACGCGCAGGCTGGTGGTTCGCGGCTGGGGAGCGGGCTGGGGCTGTCTCCTATACACATCTGACGCTGCCGACG
>CAJXPN010000825.1 GCA_913058025.1 uncultured Myxococcales bacterium
GTGGATCGTCGGCAGCGTCAGATGTGTATAAGAGACAGCCCCGGGCTCGACGGACTCGATCTGCTCGAACAGGTCGCAACCGACCGCGAGCAGGGACGCCGCCACGCAGCACACCCACGCAAAGCTGTCACGCGAACGCATCTTGGGGCTCCTGACGTATGAGAAGAGAACGGTTGTCAGGAGGTTAGCGCCTCGTCAGAGGCCACGCAACGCGTGCGCGTGGTGCTCAGTCCGGCGCCGTCAAAGCGCCGGCCTCGCCGTCGAGCGGGCTCAAGCCACCCGACGAGGCGTCGCCCGAGACGCTGAGCATGCCCTTGCCCGACGCGCGCTCGAGCGCCGCGTCCACGCGGCCCGCGAACCCCTCGGCGCGCAGCGCGTCGAAGGTCGCGCGCGCGTCGGAGGTCGCGCCGTGCGCCTCGAGCCAGGCGACCATTGCCGCCGTCAGCGCGTCCGTCCCGCGCTCCACGAGCTTCACCCCCGCCTCGTCCGAGGGCGCCCAGCCCGACCCCATCAACGCCTCGTACAGCTCCACGCGCGCCGACTCCTCGGGGAGGATCCCCGTGAGCACGCCCACCAGCGCGTCGTCCACCTTGTTCGCCTCGTCGGGCCGGGCTGGATCTGCGAGCGCCCGGCGCGCGCACACGGCGCGCGCGACCACGCCCATGCGGCCGTCGGTGAGGGCGCGCCACGCGGCGCGCTCGGCCAGCGCGCGCGCCGCCGCCGCCGCAAGCTCGTCGTCCTCCGAGGTCGCCGCGTCCCTGTACGTCAGGTACTCCTCATCCTCGCTCATGTCGCGCGACGCGCCCGCCCAGATCACGCTCGCCGCGACCACGTCGTCGGGCCACGACGCGCGATCGTCGAGCGCATCGCGCGTGGCCTGGGACCCCGCGTGCTCGGTCAGCAGCAGCCGCATCGCACGCCAACGGATCGACTCCGGCTCGCTCTCGTCCCGCAGGCGCGCGTCCAGCGCGTGCTCGAGCCTCATCAGCTCCGGCCACGCACGCGCGCACGCCTCCACGCCCTCGAGGAGCCCCTCCAGGAGCGCCTCGAGGTCGGCCTCGGTACCCCTGTCGGTGAACTTCGCGAGCTTGTACGTACACGTGATCACGCCCGGCTTCACGCGCACGTCGGTCCACGCTGGCGCACCGTCCAACAGCGCGGACAGCGCGCTCACCACGCCCACGCCCATGTGGCCGAGCACCTCCGCGTCCTCTCCATCGACCTCGTACCAGCGCGACAGGGTCGGGTGGCCCTCGCGCGCGCTCGAGGCGCGCTGCGTGCTCTTCATGACCATGGGCACGTGGGCGTCGGTCAACTTCACCCTGGCCGTGACCTCGACGACCGGCGAGTCACGCCCGTTGGAGGGGCGCGAGAGCCGCACCTTCACGCGCGCCTTCACCCCGACCTTGGGCTCGATCTTCGCGCTCCACTCGTCTCCCGTGTCGTTCGAGACGAACCCACGCGCCTGTGCCCACGTCGGCGTGTAGTGGCCCAGGCGGAACTTGTCGGCTTCGGTGTCGACCGCTGGCGACGCACGCGACCACGCCACGGCAAGGCCGGGCAACAACACCACGGCCAACGCCGTCAGGAAGATTAAGATGGCCATGCCCATGTCTCGACCGTCCGCTCGCGTCAGGGGTGGGCCGAGAGGCCCCGCTGTCGTCTACGAGGATCGCCTCGTAGGTGCGCACGTTAACAAGCGCGCCGACCCCGAGGCCAGCAGATAGGCCCCAGGGACACCTACGGGCAGTTCAGCCCTCTCCGGGGCCCTCACCGGGCGCCGTCGTGAGCGCGCCGCGTTCGCCTCGCTCGGCCTCACTCAAGCCACCGCTTGCGCTGCCTTCGGACAGCGAGAGTTGCCCTTCGGTGTCGGCGATGATCTCCCGGAGCTGCTCCGCGAGGTGCGTGACCTCCCCGACCTCGCCGCGCTCGGCGAGCGCGCGGACCACGGGGACGTGCTCGAGGCGCAGCCGCTGCGCCTCGAGCTGCGCGAGGATGCGCTGCTGGAGCACCACGCCTCCCGCGCGCGCCAGGGCCGCGAGCGCGCTGGTGGGCGGGGTCCACCCGGACCTGAGCAGCGCCCCGTAGCGGCCGGCGTCGGCGCCAGACGAGGTCGGCTCCTCGAGGACCAGGGCGAGGAGCGCGCGCTCGAACGCGCCGGGGTCGCCGTGGGGCTCGGGGCTCTGGAGCACGGACATGGCGGCCACGAGGCGCGCGTCGCTGGGAATGGAGGTGTCGGAGAGCGCGGCGGACGGGTCGTGGCGCACGAGCGCGTCGAGCCCGGCCTCGCTGAGCTCTTCGACCCCGGCGTCGAAGGCCGCGCGCCACAGCGCGGCGCGCGTGTCGGGGGCGAACAGGTCGGGCGCGCCCCACACGGCGAGCGCCATCCGGGCGCCCTCGGGGACCTCGTCGGCCACGTCGAAGACGCGATGCGCGTTGTCGGTGTCAGGGTATTCGAGCGCGAGCAAGCGGGCCGCGCGCCAGTGGATCTCGAAAGACTCGCCCGGATCGAGCGCGCGCCGCTCCAGTGTGAGCGCGGGCTCGATCCGCTCGGGGAGCGCCTCGAGCACGCGCTCGGCGCGCTCGATGAGCACCTGACCGAGGCCCTTTACAGACCTCTTCTTGCCCTCCTCGAGCCCGCGCTCGAAGCGCAACTCACCACCAGACAGCTCCACCAGGGTCCACGCGCCGTTGCCGTCCATTGCGCGCGCGAGCGCGTCACAAAACGTGGCAGACAACCAGCACAGGCGCTCTGACTCCGTCGCGTTCACGACGTGAAATCGGTCTAGCGGACCTCCCGAACCGAGCACTCGCGCAGAGCTCGTGGACGGCGCTCCGTGGTGAATGCCCAAGGCGAGCTGGGGTGTCTGCGCAGTGAGCGTGATCCGCTCGACGACCGTTCCCTTCTTGCCCTTGACGCGCCGCTCGACCCAGGTGATCGAGACGGGCACCCCGGCGAGGTGGGTCGTGGGCGCGTCCGAGGTCGAGAGGTCCACGCCCTCGTAGCCAAGCGCCCGCTCCTCGGGGCGCTCGTACTCCAGCCGCGCGGTCCTTGCGTCCATCGCAGCGCGCGTTGCCATGTAGACAGCCAAGGCCATCAAACCCTGTCTCTTATACACATCTCCGAGCCCACGAGACAGGCAGAAATC
>CAJXPN010000826.1 GCA_913058025.1 uncultured Myxococcales bacterium
CGAGATTTCTGCCTGTCTCGTGGGCTCGGAGATGTGTATAAGAGACAGCACCAACCCCGACCGCCGCAGCGGACGGGGCAAGAAGGTCCACCCCTCCCCCGTCAAGGCCGCCGCCGTCGCCGCGGGCGTCCCCGTCTACCAGCCTCGCCGCGTGCGCGGGAACGACGAGGCGCTCGAGGTCCTGACCTCCTGGGCGCCCGACGTCACCGTCGTCGTCGCCTACGGGCAGATCCTGCCCGTTTCGATCCTCGAGGTCGCGCCGATGGGCTCGATCAACGTCCACGCGTCGCTGCTCCCGAGGTACCGCGGCGCCGCGCCGATCAACTGGTGCATCGTGCGCGGAGAGAGGACCACCGGGATCACGATCATGTTCATGGAGGCTGGCCTGGACACCGGCCCCATGCTGATCACCGAGTCGGTCGAGATCACCCCCGAGATGACCTCCTCCGAGCTCCACGACGTGCTCTCGCCCATGGGCGGCCCGCTCGTGCTGCGCGCGATCGACGGCCTGCTCGACGGATCGATCACGCCCGAGGTCCAGGACCACGACGCGGCCACCTGGGCGCCGATGATCAAGAAAGAAGACGGCAAGGTCGACTTCGACATGCCCGCCCAGGAGGTCGTCGATCACATCCGCGGCTTCAACCCCTGGCCGGGCGCCCACGCGCTCCACGCGGCGTCTCCGGACGCCGAGCCCTCCCGCGTCAAGCTCCACCGCGCGCGCATCGTCCGTGGCGCGGGCGCGCCCGGTGAGGTCCTCGACGTCTCGGGCGACCAGATCGTGGTCGCCTGCGGTGAGGGCGCGCTGGCGCTGCTCGAGCTCCAGGCGCCGAACAAGAAGGCGATGGGCGCGCGCGATTTCATGAACGGCTTCAGGGTTTTACCTGGGCAGTTCTTCGTCTGACGGGCGCGCCCCCAAGGGCGGTCCAGTGAGACGACTCTCTCGAACGAGGTTAGAAGGTTTGCCCAGAAGCACGGCCCATGAGGTCCTCCTGCGCGTGACGCAGGACGACGCGTACAGTCACCTTGCGTTGTCCGCAGCGCTCGAGTCCTCGAGCCTCGACGCGCGCGATCGCGCGCTCGCCACCGAGCTCGTCTACGGCGTCCTCACCTGGCGCCGCGGCCTGGACCGCGTGATCGACCAGCAGGTCAAGCACGGCATCGGGACGCTCGACCCCAAGACCATCATCGTGATGCAGGTCGCGCTCTACCAGCTCTGGTTCCTCGATCGAATCCCGGCGCACGCCGCGATCAACGAGGCCGTCGAGGCCACCAAGCGTCACGACGAGCGCGCCGCGCGCATGGTCAACGCCGTGCTCCGCAAGCTCTCGGACTCCGAGCGGATCTGGTGGAGCGAGGCGATCGAGGACACCGGTTCCGCGCGCTACATCGGCCAGCGGTACTCCATGAGCTCCTGGATCGCGCGCGAGCTCGTCGCGGTCTACAGCGAGCGCGCGGGCGAGGTCGCCGAGGCCTACTCGGGCCGCTCGACCACGTGGGCGCGCGCCGAGTCCGTGCCCGAGGCGCTCGCCGAGAACCTCGAGGCGCATGAGTCGATCCCGGGCGCGTGGGGCGTGCGTGAGTTCGACGACGCGGTCCGCGCCGCGCTCGACGCCGGGCAGGTCTCCATCCAGGACCTCGGCAGCCAGCTCGTCGGCGCGCTGTGCGCGCCCAAGGAGGGCGACCGCGCGCTCGACGCGTGCGCTGGACTCGGCTCCAAGACGCTGCACCTGCTCGACAAGGGGGCGGCCGAGGTCGTCTCGGTGGACCCCGTGTGGGGCAAGCTCGAGCACCTGGAGCGCGCCGCCGCGTCGCGCGGCCTCACGGACCGAGTGACGCTCAAGGTCGGCGCGCTCGAGGAGATCTCGGGCGACCTCGGGACGTTCGATCTGGTGCTCGTCGACGCGCCGTGCTCGGGTCTCGGGACGATGCGTCGCCACCCCGAGACGCGCTGGCGCCGCACGGTCGAGGACGTCAAGGCGCTCTGTGAGATTCAGGCCGAGTTGCTCATCAGGGCGGCGGCGTTGGTGCGCCCTGGCGGCACCCTCGTCTACAGCGTGTGCACGTTCACGCGCGCCGAGGGCATCGACCAGATCGAGGCGTTCCTCGGCCGCAGCGCGTTCTTCACGCGCCAGCCGTCCGAGGTGGAGTGGCTCGGGGCGTACCTGGACGAGCGCGGTGACCTCTCGCTTGACCCGGCGCGGCATGGCTGCGACGGGTTCTACGCCGCGCGTATGGTCAGAGGGGATAAGTGATGGGTGACTTCGTGATCGCGCCGTCGATTCTGTCGGCGGACTTCGCCAGCCTCGGTGACGAGTGCGACGCGGTCTTCGCCGCGGGCGCGGACTGGCTCCACGTCGACGTGATGGACGGGCACTACGTCCCGAACCTGACGATCGGCCTGCCGGTGGTGCGCGCGCTTCGCGCGCGCTTCCCCGACGCCGTGCTCGACGTGCACCTGATGATCGACAACCCGGACGACTTCGTCGCCTCCTACGCCGAGGCCGGCGCGGACCTCGTGTCGTTCCACCCCGAGGTCTCGCGTCACGTCCACGGGTCGATCCACGCGATCAAGGCCGCGGGCGCGAAGGCGTGCCTCGCGCTCAACCCCGGGACGTCGCTCGCGTGCCTCGACCACGTCGAGCAGTACCTCGACATGATCCTCGTGATGAGCGTGAACCCCGGCTTCGGCGGTCAGTCGTTCGTCCCCCACACGCTCGAGAAGCTGCGCGCGCTGCGCGCGCGCCTCGAGGCGAAGGGCCTGAGCCCGAGGGTCCAGGTCGACGGCGGCGTCGGCGTCGGCAACATCGCCGAGATCGCGGCCGCGGGCGCGGATACGTTCGTCGCGGGGAGCGCGATCTTCAAGTCGGGCGATTACGCCGGGACGATCGCGCAGATGCGCGCGGCGTTGGCGTCGGCGTGACCTCAGCGCGGAAGCCGTGACATCTGTCCGGGCTCGCTCGCGCCGAAGCGAATGGGAGGATCGCTCGTGGCAGCGCGTATGGGAGGCCAGCATTGAAGGCTGGCGGATCTGTCAGCGGCGGCCAGCGCTGGACTGGCGCGCACGTTCAGGCCTCATCAGCTCGTTCTCTTGTCCTGGCTCTGTCTCTTATACACATCTGACGCTGCCGACGATCTACTCTGTGTA
>CAJXPN010000827.1 GCA_913058025.1 uncultured Myxococcales bacterium
TCTACACAGAGTAGATCGTCGGCAGCGTCAGATGTGTATAAGAGACAGCTTCGTGTTCCGCTTCGCGACGATCGTGAGCGTCTTCGCGTCGAGCTCGAGGCCCTCGAAGCCGTCGAACTCGTTGCACGTCTGGGTGCGGACGTAGGCGACGTGGTTCGTGGTGAAGTCGAAGGCGTCGGCGGCGGGCGCGGTGCACGCGCCGAAGACCTTGGCGACGTCGGCGCGCGAGGCGAAAAGCCGGTTCATCGACGGCGCGTCGGTGTCGGCGGGCAAGGACGGGATGGCCTTCGCGGCGTCGGGGCCCGTGAACTCGGCGCACAACACGGCGACCTTCAGGCTGGTGACGGCGAGCGTGGTCTTCTCGGCCGGAGCGTCGGCCTTGGGCTCCTCGGCCTTCGGCGTGGCGGCGCCTGCGTTGGTCTCGACCTGAGCGGGCTCTTCGTTGGGGTTCGAGGCAGGCGCGCCCTCACAGCCCGTCGCGGCGACGAGCGTGAGGGCGATGAGGGCGATGGAGAAGCGTGACGTCATGGCTCGAACCTCGGGGCGTGGCTGAGTGTGAACAGGTGTAAGAATGAACGGCATCGGCCATTAATACATGGACTGACACGCGTCAACCAAACGAAGGATTCACCGCGGCGCCTTACACGGAGCGCGAGCGAGGCCCTCAGGACGGGCGGTCCTGGATGAGATCGAGCGCCTCGGTGAGGATCTCGGCGCCGGCGCCCTCGAGGTGGTGGCGCTCGGAGAGGTAGCGGCGCCAGAGGCGCGCGCCCTTGACGCCCGCGAAGAGGTTGGTCATGTGGCGCGTGATGTAGTGGAGCTTGACTCCCTCGTCGCCGACCATGCGCTCGACGTAGGGGATCATGCGCGCGACGACCTCCTCGCGGGTGGGCGGGGGCTCCACGGAGCCGAAGAAGCGGGAGTCGGCGTCGGCGAACATGAAGGGGTCGTCGTAGGCGGCGCGGCCGATCATGACGGCGTCGACGTGCTCGAGGTGGTCGGCGACGGCGTCGAGCGTCTTGACGCCGCCGTTGATCTCGACGACGAGCTCGGGGAGCTCCTGCTTGAGGCGCCAGACCTCCTCGTAGCGCAGGGGCGGGATGTTGCGGTTCTCCTTGGGGCTGAGGCCCTGGAGCCAGGCCTTGCGGGCGTGGACGGTGAAGCGGGCGCAGGCGCCAGCGTCGCGCACGACGCGCACGAAGGAGAGCATGTCCTCGTAGCTGTCGAGCTCGTCGACGCCGATGCGGTGCTTGACGGTGACGGGCACGTCGACGGCGCGCGTCATCGCCTCGACGAGCTCGCCCACGCGCTCGGGCCGCCGCATCAGGCACGCGCCGAAGCCTCCCTCGCCCACGCGGCTCGAGGGGCAGCCGACGTTGATGTTGATCTCGTCGTAGCCGAACCCCTGGCCGATCCTGGCGGCCTCGGCCATCTCGGCGGGGTCGTCGCCGCCGAGCTGGAGCACGAGCGGGTGCTCGACCTCGTCGAAGCCGAGCAGCCGCTCGTGGTCGCCGTGGATGATCGCCTTGGCGGTGACCATCTCGGACCACAGCAGCGTGCGCGACGTGATGCACCGCATGAACGTGCGGTAGTGCCGGTCGGTGCGTTGCATCATGGGCGCCACGGACAGCGGCGCCTCCCAGGTCTTGTAGGTCGTGTCGGTCATGGCGTCGTGGTCGCGTGTGGAGGTCACGGGGAGCACTGGGAACCCGCGAGGCGTCGAAATGATTCGCGGAGATCGACTCACATGCCGCAGCCGTGGGCGTCGCGCACGCGCTGGATCTCGGAGAGCAGGTCGGGGTCGAGGACGAGCGCCTCGATGGCGGCGTCGTTGATGCCCAGGTTGGACTCGGACTCGGTGAGGTCGAGGTAGAGCCAGGCGCGGCCCCAGACCGTGAGGATCGCTTCGCGCCAGCACGCGTCGGCGAGCAACCCATCGTAGGCGGCCGGGTAGTCCTCGCGGGCCATCTTGAGGTAGCGCTCGACGTACCAGAGGAACGTGAGGATGCCGTCGCGCTCGGAGACCGAGCCGCGGACGAAGTCGCCGTAGGCGTACCCCGTGGCCAGCGAGTTGACGTACTGGGTGGTCTCCTCGAGCACGGAGCCGAAGCCCTGGTCGCCGCCCTGGAAGTCAGCGTCGTCGGGGTTCCCGTCGAGGTAGACGTCGGCGTAGGAGTCGCAGTCGTTGGAGCGTGAGCCGTCACATGGAGGGCGCTTCGAAGAGTAGTCGTCGCCGGTCATCCTGGAGCGCGCGGGCGTCGGGCCGCGGTTGATCGGCGCGCCGCCGCCCGAGCAGGTGAACGAGAGCGTCTCGTTGATCGCGTAGAAGTTGCCGCGCGCGGTGATGCCCTGGTCGATGTCGAAGAAGTGACCGCACTCGTGCACCACGGTCGAGAGCTGCCCGATGATGGCCTCGCCGCTGGAGGTGTCGCGCACGAACAGGTCGATGCAGTTGCCACCAAAACGCGCCGGGTCGGCCTGGAGTCCGCCGGAGACGAGGTAGCTACCGATGGGGTAGCGGGCGTCGAGCACGTCTACGATGAAGCCTCTGACGTCGGCGGAGCTGTAGTTGGCGAGCTCTGTGGAGAGGTCCGCGCGCGTGGGCGGGGCCTCGCGGTAGAGGCCGTCGACGCACTGAGGGTCGACGGGACCGTCCGGGCCGCCGACGTTGTTGCCGGTGGTGTTGTTCCCGTCGTTGTTCGCGCCTCCACCGTTGTTCGTCCCGCCGTTGTTTGTACCTCCGCCGTTGTTCGTGGCTCCATCTGGCTGGCAATCACCGGTGACGGGGTTCTGGACCTCGCCCTCGTCGCAGAGGATGACCTGGCCGCCATTGCTGGTGTCGTCCGGGCCGCAGGCGAAGAGGAGCGGGAGCGCGATGAGCGGGAGCGCGATGAGGGACTGACGCATGGGAGGAGCCTTGGAGACGTTGACGTGAAAACCATCGTATTTCAGCGGGGTAAGCTGTCAGAAGCCGTGGCGCGTGGCAAGCGTGGGACGCCAGGTATGGGAGGAAACGCAGGCGCGTGGCTCGCCCCCCGCCGGGGTTGTGAAGCGACGCCTTATTGCGGCTGGTGGTTCGCGGTTTGGAAGAGGACTGGGGGTGGGATTCCAGCACGGTCCCCCAGGCGCCGCTCACTCACGTTCGCT
>CAJXPN010000828.1 GCA_913058025.1 uncultured Myxococcales bacterium
ATCTACACAGAGTAGATCGTCGGCAGCGTCAGATGTGTATAAGAGACAGCCCTCCCCCGACACCCCCTGGGGAGACGTCGCGGCGACCGCGGACGCGCTCGTCCACGAGCTCGCGTTCGAGCGCGTCGCGCTCACGTCGGCGGCCGAGGCAGGCGACCCATCCTGCGAGTCTGCCTACGTCTTCGGGGACTTGTAGCGGCCGACGTCGCGGTGGCGGGCCTCGATCTTCCACCCGCGCCCGCGGAGCAGACCCGTGATGGACTCGGTGATCGCCACCGAGCGGTGCTTCCCGCCCGTGCAGCCGATCCCGACCGTCAGGTACGCCTTCCCCTCGCGCTCGTACAGCGGGAGCGTGAACGCCATCATCGACTGGAAGTGCTCGATGAACTGGCGCGCCTCGCCGAAGCCGAGGACGTAGTCGGAGACGTCGGCCTCGAGGCCGGTGCGCGGGCGCAGCTCCTCGACGAAGTAGGGGTTGGGCAGGAAGCGGACGTCGAAGACGAGGTCGCACTCGCTGGGGAGGCCGTACTTGAAGCCGAAGCTCATCACGGTGACCGTGAGCGTGGAGCTCGAGATCGACTCGACGAGCTCCTGAATCAGCGCCTTGAGCGTGTGCACTGTGTGCTCGCTCGTGTCGATGATGGTGTCCGCGCGGGCGCGCAGCGGCTCGAGCGCGGCGCGCTCGAGCTCGATGCCCTCCTTCACGGTGCCCCCGTCGCTGCTCATCGGGTGGCGTCGGCGCGTCTCCGAGTAGCGCCGCACGAGCCGGTCGTCGCTCGCCTCGAGGAAGATGACCTGGACGTTGACGCCCTCGGCGGAGAGCTGATCGAGGACACCACCGGCCTCACGAAGGAACTCCTTGCTGCGCGCGTCGACGACGAACGCGTAGGGCTGCGGCGCCCTCCCCTCTCGCTGCGTGGCCATCTCGAGGACCTTGGGGAGCAGCGACACCGGGAGGTTGTCGATGCAGAAGAAGCCGGCGTCCTCGAGCGCGTTGACCGCGGTCGACTTCCCCGAGCCGCTCATCCCCGTGATGATCACCACGCGCGGCATGGGCGCGTCCTCGAGGACGTCGCTCGTGGTCTTGAGTCCGTGTTCTGTCATGGGTCGTCCGGCGTCTGGAGGGAGGTCCGGTGGCTACGCGACATGATCCCCTCAACCTTCCAGTTCATCAAACTATTTGCGCGACGTGGACGGAATATGTCGCGCCTCTGAGGCAATGTACACGGGTGAACCAGCCCCCCATGAAAGATGCCATGCGATACCTCACTCCATGCGTCGTCGCGCTGTGCGCCTGCCAGACCGCGCCCGCCCCCAGCGCGCGCGCGCATGAACCCGCCGGCGTGGCGCAGACGCGCGCCGAGGAGGCGACGCCCCGCGAGGACGCGGTGTCGGGGTCCGAGCCCGCGGGGGCGAGCGCGCCTTCGTTCGCGCCGCCTCCCGCCGCGACGCAGCTCGAGGACGCGCCCCGCTTCACGGACGACGCCCTCGGGCGGTGGGACACGGGGACGGAGGACCTGGGCGCGGTCACCTCGCACCTGGCCGGGCGCTTCCACGACGAAGGGTGCGAGGTGACGCTGAGCTCCGAGCGCTTCGCAGCGATCGCGTGCAGCCCCGAGTACGACACCCGTGTCTACCTCGCGACGCGCGGAGAGGGCGCGGCGTGGACGGTGCGGCGGCTCCCCACGGTCATGACGAACAGGGTGCTCGAGCGGTGCACCTTCGAGGTGACGTCGGCGGCCTTCCAGCCGCTCCACTCCGTCGACGCGGACACGCTGGTGTGGCAGATCGAGCTCGAGACCGAGCTGACCTCGGAGGGGTTCATCGATGTGTGCGACGACGACGGGTGTTCGAGCGGGCGCTCGGGGATCGACACCACATCCACGCGACGCGAGACGCTCCACCTCGCCCTGAACCCCGGCGACGACGCGCACGTGCTCGCGCTCACGGGCGACGAGTACGAGCGCCTGTTCACCACGGACGAGGGTGAAGGGGCGGTGATCACCCACGACGCGAGCACGACGCGCTCAAGGTCCCTCAGGTATGTGGGGAATGGCTTCGTCGAGTCCAGGACGACGGAGATCAACATGCGCGATGGCAAGCCGCGCGGAGGCGCGAAGAGCTGGACCTCGAGGGAGTCCTTCGCGCGCGCGTCCGCGGACAGTATCCTGTGCACGATGTAGCGGGGCTCAGTCTCGGCTGACCGCGCCGAAGACACACTGGAGGTAGTCGCCCTCGGGGAAGCCGGGGAGGACGGGGTGGTCGACGTCGGCGCCGTGGACGCCACCCAGGACGAGCTCGACGCCGGCCTCGCGCGCGGCGGCCGCGGTGATCTTGAGGAAGATCGAGCGGTCGATGTGGCTGGAGCAGGACGCGAGCGCGACGGTAGAGCCGGAGGGCATGACGCGCAGGAGCTGAGCGAAGAGGCGGGTGTACGCGTCGCGCGCCTTGGGGACGTCCTTGCGGCGGTGGGCGAAGCTCGGGGGGTCACACACGGCGACCTCGAAGGGCGCGCGGGCCTCGTCGAAGGGCTCGAGGAAGTCGAAGACGTCGGCGACCTCGAAGACGTGCGCGGCGGCGGGGATGCCGTTGAGTTCGAAGTTCTGGCGGGCCATGGCGATGGCGGGTCCGGCCAGGTCCACGGTCGTGGTGCGGGCGGCGCCGGCCATCGCGGCGGCCACGGAGAAGCCGCCGGTGTAGCCGCACAGGTTGAGGACGCGGCGGCCGACGCCGAAGCTGGCGAAGCGGGCGCGGTTGGCGCGCTGGTCGAGGAAGAAGCCGGTCTTCTGGCCCGAGATGACGTCGCAGACGTAGCGGGCGCCGTGCTCGAGGAACTCGACGCGCGAGCCGCCAGGCGCGGGGGCGCCCCACCACTCGGCGACCTCGTGGTCGCCCTTGTAGATCGCGGCGCGGCGGACGACCCAGTGCTCGATGCCACACATCTTGCCGATGATCTCTCGAGCGGGCTCGAGCCAGCGCTCGGCGGCGATGCCGTCGGGGCGCAGGACGCCGACGGTGTCGTAGATGTCGCAGACGAGCCCAGGGACGCGGTCGCCCTCGCCGTTGAGGAGGCGGTAGCCGGTGGTGTCGTGCTGCTGTCTCTTATACACATCTGACGCTGCCGACGATCTACTCTGTGTAG
>CAJXPN010000829.1 GCA_913058025.1 uncultured Myxococcales bacterium
CGAGATTTCTGCCTGTCTCGTGGGCTCGGAGATGTGTATAAGAGACAGGTGCTCGGCGAGTCGGGCACGGGCAAGGAGCTCGTGGCCAGGCGGCTCCACCAGGTCAGCCCGCGCGTCGACGGTCCGTTCGTCTCGCTCCACTGCGGCGCGATCCCCGAGGGGCTGATCGAGTCCGAGCTCTTCGGCCACGAGAAGGGCTCCTTCACCGGCGCGACCGCTCGCCGCAAGGGCCGCTTCGAGCGCGCCAACGGCGGCACGCTCTTCCTCGACGAGATCGGTGACATCTCCGCGCCGACCCAGCTCAAGCTGTTGCGCGTGCTCCAGGAGCGGCGCTTCGAGCGCGTGGGCGGGTCGCAGTCGGTCGAGGTCGACGTGCGCGTCGTCTGCGCGACCCACCGCGACCTCCTCTCGATGGTCCGCGACGGCACGTTCCGCGAGGACCTCTACTACCGGCTCGCGGTCATCGAGCTGCGCGCGCCGCCGCTGCGTCAGCGCCCCGAGGATGTCCCGCCGCTGGCTCGCCACCTCGTCGCGCGCCTCGCGCGCAAGAACGAGCGCGACATCGAGGCGATCTCACCCGAGGCGATGTCTCTGCTCGAGCGCTACGGCTGGCCAGGGAACGTGCGCGAGCTCGAGAACGCGCTCGAGCGCGCCGTCGTGCTCGCGCGCGACGGCGTCATCGAGCCGCGCCACCTGCCCCCCATCATCGCGGAGCCAGGCGCCGAGCCTGGCGCCCCGGCGCGCGAGGAGCACCCCGCGCTCCCCACGCACTCGGGCCCGCGCGTCCCAGGCGCCACGCTCGCGGAGATCGAACGCGACGCGATCCTGCGCACGTTCCACGCCTGCCAGGAGAACACCGGGCGCACCGCCGAGATGCTCGGCATCAGCCAGCGCAAGATCCAGTACCGCCTGCGCGAGTACCGTGACGAGAAGACGCCGAACTGAGCAGGTTCAACTGCCCATCATCAGAAGCAGCTCGCGAACGACCTTGGCTGCGAGCACCGAAGAGCGCCCCGACGCGTCGAGGCCTGGTGAGAGCTCGACGACGTCGGCGCCGACGACCCGACCCCACGGGATCACGTCCACGATGCGGGCGAACGCCGACCAGTCGATACCGCCTGGTTCCGGGGTGCCCGTCCCAGGCATGTACGCGGGGTCGAACACGTCCAGGTCTATCGTCACGTAGATTGGTCGCTCTCCCCACCGCTTCAACGCGGCCGCGATCGCCGCGGCTTCGGCGTCGACCCAGCGCCCCGAGCCGCGCAGCTCCGCGAACTCCTCGCGGGTCCCCGAGCGGATCCCCGCCTGGATCATCGCGTCCGGCCCCGCCAACACGTCGAGGCAGCGACGCATCGCGCTCGCGTGGCTGAACGGGTCGCCCAGGTAACCGTCCCTCAGATCGGCGTGGGCGTCGAGCTGGAGCACGCAGAGGTCGGCGTGGAGCGCCGCGAGCGCCCGCACCGGCCCGACCGTCACCGAGTGCTCACCACCCAACATGAGCGGCACCGCGCCCGCGTCCGAGACGACGCGCGCGGCGCGCTCGGCGAGCGCGAGCACGGGCGCGGTCGCCCCTCGGGGTATCTCGAGGTCACCCAGGTCGCAGAATGGGTGCTCCTCGAGGTCGCGATCCAGCGCCGGGGAGTAGGTCTCCAACCCTACGGACGCCACGCGCAACGCATCCGGTCCAAAGCGGGTCCCTGGCCTGAACGAGGTCGTCCCGTCGTAGGGCACGCCAAAGAGCGCGGGCCTGCCCGGCCGCAGCTCGGCGCCCGCTTCCAGGTAGCGTGGACCCCCTCTCTCCAGCGCGAGCTCGTGATCAACCATCGCGCAGCGCCCGCTTGATGTGGTTGGGGACGGCGAACGCGCCGAGGTGGACGTCGCGGTTGTAGATGTCGGTGACGGCCTCGGCCGCCACGACGCGCGACTCGTGGAGGTGGGCAGGATCGACCTCGTGCGAGCCGAACGCCCAGGACCACGCCCCCCCTGGGTACAGGATCACGTTGCCATAGTAGGGGCGGGTGACCGCGAAGACCCCGCGCATCGCGCTCAGCAAGCCGAGGTGCTCGTCGCGCTGGAGCAGCGGCGAGCCGGCCTGCGCGGCGAAGACCCCGCCAGGCTTGAGCACGCGCGCGCACTGGCTCATGAAGTCGGCGCCGAAGAGCGCCGCGGCCGGGCCGACGGGATCCGAGCCGTCGATCAGGATCACGTCGTAGCTCGCCGCGTCCTGGTCGCGCACGTAGGCCGCGCCGTCCTCGAACCGCAGGTCCAGACGAGGGTCGCCCCACGCCTGCCCAATCGACGGGAGGTGCGCCTTCGAGGCGCGCACGACGAGCTCGTCGAGCTC
This sequence comes from uncultured Myxococcales bacterium, assembly GCA_913058025.1. Lineage (GTDB taxonomy): Bacteria > Myxococcota_A > Bradymonadia > Bradymonadales > Bradymonadaceae > CAJXPN01. Next base: position 2,345 of record CAJXPN010000829.1, read on the forward strand.
GACCATCGTGACCTGCTCGACCTCGGCGTGGCGCAGCACCTCACGCGCTGTGCCGCCGTCCCCGCCGCCGATGATCAACACGCGCGAGATCTCCCGCGCCGTCGTCAACGCCGGGTGGGTCAACATCTCGTGGTAGCTCTTTTCGTCTTGCTCTGCGCACATCCAGAGACCGTCGAGCATGAGCGCGCGGCCCAGGAGCTCCGTCTCCACGATCTCGACGAGCTGAAACTCACTGCGCTCGGAGAAGAGCACCCGGCTCCCCTTGAGCGCCACCCGCATCTTCTCCTCGAAGTGCTCCTCGTACCAAACCGCCATCTCAAGCCCCTCCTTTCTGGAGACGCCTGGAGCCGTCCCAGAGGACCACGCACGCGAACGCCGCGCCGTGCAGCTCGACGACGTGCTCGGCGCCCATCGACACCAGCTCACGCACCTCGCGCTTGCGATGCGCCATGCCCTCGAGCGCCATCTCTCGCACACGCGCCTCCACGACCTCGAGCGGCTCGAGCGCGTGGTGCTCCATGATCAGGCCCGGAAGCTCGGGATCTTCCGGCAGCGCGATCGAGACGGCCGCCGAGATGATCTGGCCCGGCGTCGAGGAATCCATCCGCGCGTACGCGATCGGCACGAGCGCGCCATACGGCAGCTCGAAGCGCTCGACGCGCTCGACGTGGGGCGGCAGGATCGAGGACAGCTGCACGAGGTTCGTGTCGCCGACGCCGGCGTCCAACAGCGCGTGGTCGAACGCGTTGATCGGTGCGCCGGCGTCCGCGCGGCCCGCCGAGATGAAGTATTCGGT
>CAJXPN010000830.1 GCA_913058025.1 uncultured Myxococcales bacterium
CTCGGAGATGTGTATAAGAGACAGGACCTGGCCGTTCGCCGCGAGGAACCGCACGTTCTTGCTCAGATACGTCAGCGCCAGCGGGAACCACGACGTGTAGGTCACGTGCAGCAGCGGGAGGATGAGCCGCTCCGCCCACGTCCCCGTCTCCTGGCGAGGCACCGCCGTCACGACCGACGCGTCCTTCTCCTCGAAGAGCCCCGCGATCCTCGCGACCCCCTCCTCGTCGAGCTCCGTGTCCGCGTCCAGGTACAGCAGGATCTCTCCGCGGGCGCGCATGGACAGCTCGTGGCACGCGCGCGGCTTGCCCACCCAGCCCTCCGGGAGGGCCTCCCCGCCCGTCTCGACGCGCAACCTCGAGTCCTCTCTCGACAGGCGCTCGAGGATCTCGGGCGTCGCGTCCGTCGACCCGTCGTCGAAGACCACGACCTCCGCGATCGGGTGCGCGCTCGCGAGCACCGAGCGCACGCAGCGCTCGATCCCCGCCTCCTCGTTTCGCGCCGGGATGAGCACCGAGATCGGCCGAGACGTCCGCCCGGTCGCGCGCCCCCGCGGCCACGTCGCCACGTTCACGAGCGTCATCCCGAGCGCCCCGCACGCCGCCACCGCGCCCCCCGCGAGCGCCCACTCCAGCGGGCTCATCGACGCAGCCTCTTCGTCGCTTTCTTGATCACGTGCGCCGCGAGCCGCTCCACGCGGCCGTTGCGCGGCCCCGTGAACAGCGGCAGCCAGATCGAGTCCTCCGCGTCGCGCGGGCGCTTCACCGCCATCTGCACCAGCGGCCGGTGCCTGCGGCGGTCCACGCGGTGCGGCTCGACGTACTCCGCGACGCCCACCGCGCGCTCCCCGCGCTGCTCACCCTCGAGTTGTCCCCGCATGTAGAAGAACCCGTCGTCGACCACCGCGCGCCAGCGCGCGTCCAGCCACCGCGTGCCGCCCTGGAACAGCTCGATGCGTCGCTCGTGGCGCAGGCCCGCTCGGCCTCGCGTCTCCTCGCTCACGCGCGCCGTCAGCCCGTCGAGTCGGGTCGTCTCGCCGTGCTCGTCGATCTCGAGGCCGAGGCACATCGGCTCTCCTCCTCCCTCCGGCCAGAGCACGTAGTACACGACCTCGCGGTCACCGAACGCCAGCCGTCCCCAGTGCCACCGGTCGAACCCGAGCTCATGGAGCGGCCGCTCGCCGCCGTTTCGGTCGTGGTAGGCGCGCGCGTCGAACGCATAGCGCTCCGGGCCACAGCGCAGCTCCGCGCGGCCCATCGCCGGCCCCATCAGCGGCGTCCAGTCGTGCGCCGAGTCTCCCTGGACGTCTCCCGCGGATGCCCGCCGTGCCGCGCCCCCGACCAGGATCTCTCCGACGAGCCTGTCCCTCGATCCCGGCACGTCCAGGTCCACCGAGATCTCGAGCTCCTGGCGCCCCGCGACCCTCCTCGACATGAACTTGTTCGAGCCGAACCCCCAGCGGTCGCCCTCCTTGGACCACCACGCCTCGTGCTCCTCGTACTCTCTGAGCGCGTACCAGACCGGCTCGCCGCCACGGTAGATCGACAGGTTGAAGCTCGGTCGCGCCGACGGCACGACCGGCGATCCTCGCCTCGCTGCGCCCGCCAGGCCCGGCAGGAACGGCAGCCCGAACGACCAGATCGCCACCAGACCGTCCCCCTCCTCGTTGACCATGTCCAGGTACCACCAGGCGAACCCTCCAGGGGTCCCCAGCAGATCCCTCGACAGCGCGCGCTCCGGGGATGAGATCGTGATCATGTCGTCGCTCATTTCTCGCTCTCCATTCAGTGGGCTCGCGCGGCGCCTCTCACCATGAGAGAGGCGCCGCGCTCACCGCGACTCGCTGCTTCGCGTGAACCGGGCTCCAGGCCCAGGACCCTCTGCGCCACACGGATGGGCGCCACTCGACCAGTCATTCGAACATTCAGTCATTCGGCCGTTCGGCCGCTCTCCGTGGTGAGGCGCATCACACACATCAGGACATCCGCGCCTCGCCACCTCCTCCGTGTCATCTCGAATCGAGCGCACGCCTCTTCGGCCTGCCCACGTCCAGCGGAGTTCTCGGCGCAACACCCTTGTCCAGGGTGGTTGCTCGTTGTTTGATGCAACCGTCGCTCGCCTCGGTGCGCTCCTCGACACATTTCACGATGCGGCCCCCATCCATGAGGGTGCGCACCCGAACGCGCCCATGGCTCATCCCATATTCAGACGGCTAGCGCGAGACGTTGCCACGCGCAACCTTTGAGCGCACGCTCTCTCCACGCACCACCCGTGCCCGCGAATCCCGACCGGAGGTCCCCTTGCACGACGCGCTCCCGATGCCTCACGGCCTCGCTGTCATCGACCCTCGCGCGCGCACCTTCGACGCCGTCGTCGTGGGGGCAGGGCCCGCCGGCCTCGCGCTCACCGCGGCGCTCGCGACCCGCGGCCTCGACGTCCTCCTCGTCTCCCCGCAGTGGCCGCCTCCCTGGCCGAACAACTACGGCCTCTGGGAGGACGAGCTCGACGACCCCGAGCTCCTCGCCGCCGCCTCGACGAGCTATGAGGCGCCCGCCTACATCGACGCGGCCGGGCACGTGGCGTTGCGTCGCACGTACCTCAAGATCGACAACTCCGCGCTCTTCACCACGCTCGCGGCGCGCGCCTCGCGCGGCGGCGCCCACGTCGCCGCCGCCCGCGCGCTGGGCGTCGAGCACCGCCGCGCCGCCAGCGCGCTGCGTTGCGAGGACGACCGCGGCGAGTTCGAGCTCCGCGCCAGGATCGTCGTCGACGCCACCGGGCACACGCCACGCCTCGCGACCCGCGCGGGGCGAGACGACCCGGGCTTCCAGACCGCGTGGGGCGCCGTCGTCGACGCGGACGCCGACCTCGTCCTGCGCGGGCACGACATGATCCTCATGGACTTCACCCCGCTCGGCCACGGCGACGATCTCGCCACGTTCCTCTACGCGATGCGTCTGCCCGATGGCCGCGCGTTCGTAGAGGAGACCACGCTCGTATCGCGCCCGGCCGTCACCATCGACGCGCTCGAGCGCCGCCTCACGAGGAGAATGACGAGCCTGGGCGTAGACGCGTTCTCGGCCGTCGGTCCCGTCGAGCGCCTGTCTCTTATACACATCTGACGCTGCCGACGATCTAC
>CAJXPN010000831.1 GCA_913058025.1 uncultured Myxococcales bacterium
ATCTACACAGAGTAGATCGTCGGCAGCGTCAGATGTGTATAAGAGACAGCCGCCGGCACCACGTACGACACCACGAGGCGCTCGACCTCGCCCGCTCCCTCGCTCAAATGGACGATCGCCGTCCAGCTCGGGGCGTCCGCCCCGCCAGCGGTCGACGCGTTCACCGCGCCTACGCTCGCGAACAGGATCTGCTCCTCGAGCGACCCCACGCGCGCCGCGACCTCGCGCCGCTCGGCGTCGTGGCGCCCGAGGCGCTCGTCCAGCATCGCCGCCGCCGCGAGCGCGTCGCGGACACGCGCCGCAGCGCCTCGGCGCTCCTCGTCCTCGGCCTCGCGTGGGTTCAGGCGCGCCTCACTCAAGCGCTCGCGCGCGCCGTCGAGCGCGGACAGCCGCGCGCGCTCTCTGCGCAGCTCGCGCTCGAGCTCACGCATCGCCACCTCGTCCACGGTGCCCGCCGCGCCGACCTCCGGGAGGCGACCCGCAGAACGCACCGAGAGGATCTCGCGGTCGTCCGAGCGCAACATCGCCCTCACGCTGCCGGGGCTGGCCATCCTCGGCAGCCCCTCGATCACCACGGCGCACTGCCCCTGAGGCAGCTCCCCGAGGTCCACCTCACGCCGAACGAGGGCACCGCGCGCGTGCACGACGACCCCAACGATACGGCTCGGGCGCCGCGCGACCTGCGCGCCCGCCCTCTCCACCTGCCTGAGCATCCCATCGAACATGGCAGCCTGACCTCCATCTGATTTTTTTCGACACGCGCATCCTCTCGCATCGCCACCACCCTGAACAGATCGAAACCCTCACACGCGTTGACCCGTGGGCCGCGGATCGCTACTCATGCCCTCGCCCCCAACACCTCCCCGCCCGATGGCGGAGCCAAGGAGTCTCACCGTGGGAGAGCTCGCCGCACTGAGCGCGGCCGCCGTCTGGGCCATCGCCTCGACCATATTCACCAGAGTCGGCAAGCAGAACGTCAGCCCGCTCGCGCTCAACGTCATCAAGTGCGTCCTCGCGCTCGTCATGATGATGCTCACGCTCGTCGCGCTCGGGCACTCGCCGTGGCCCGTCGCCAGCGCCGCCACGATCACCGTGCTCGGCGTCAGCGGCGTCATCGGCCTGTCCATCGGCGACACCGCCTTCTTCGGCGCGCTCACCCGCCTCGGCGCGCGGCGAGCGTTGCTCATCAACACGCTCAGCCCTCCCACGACCGCCCTGCTCGCCTGGCCCATCCTGAACGAGCCGCTCAAGCCCTCCATGGCCCTGGGCATGGCGCTGACGATGGGCGGGGTCGCGTGGGTCATCCGCGAGCGCACCGCCACGCCCGACGGCGAGGCCGAGGACCCGCGCGTGCTCCGCCTCGGGCTGGCCTTCGGCCTGCTCGCCATGCTCTGCCAGTCCGTGGGCAACGTCCTCTCCAAGCTCGGCGGCGACGTCGACCCGCTCGAGATGGGCATCCTCCGCCTCGTCTTCGGCGTCGCCGGGCTCGTGATCGTCGTCGTCCTCGCTGGCCGCGTCCGCGACGTCCTCGCCCCCCTCAAGGCGCCCAGGCAGCTCGCGTGGATCGCGCTCGCCACCACCCTCGGCACCTACCTAGGCATCTGGCTCCTCATGGCGGGCATCAAGCACACCTCACACGCCGCCATCGCCGCCACGCTCTCCTCCACGAGCCCCATCTTCGTCCTCCCGCTCGCCCACTTCTTCCTGGGCGACAAGCTCACGCCGCGCGCCGTCGTCGGCGCGATCATCGCCGTCGCGGGCGTCGCGCTGCTTTGACGGCGCACGCTCCGACCTCACGACGACGTCGACACGGCGCGCTGGCCCAACGGCCTCTACTCGACCTAGAATGCACCACGCAAAAGGCCATGGAGGCGCAATGGGTACAGTCTATTCGGGCGCGTTCACGCGCACGAGGGTGGAGCAGATAGGCGAAGACGATCTCGTCTTCGACATGCCGCTCGAACCTCCCCCAGTGGTCCTGGCGGGTCGGTTGACGAAGCGCCTGGGGATATCGACGTCGTTCTCGGGCGGGGGCGTCGACCTGGCCGAGTCGCTGTCGCAGCCCATCCGCCGGACGGGCCTCGGCGCGCGCTGGAAGATGCTCGACCCCAGGTTGCTGCTCTCCTTGCTGCTCTGGGCGGTGGGCAGTCGCGTGAAGCAGGTCCTCGTCTTCATGACGTGCGGGTTCCTCGCCTCCTATTCACGGTTCCCGGAATACGCGTGGTGGTTCTACGCTGCGGCCGCACTCGCCCTCGCCCTCAAGGTGTGGCCGCTGGTGTTCCGCCAGCGCCTCCACCTCCACGGCTCGGCCTACACGATCACCCGTAAGACGCCCTTCGGGTCCTCGACGCGGGCCTCGGGCAAGCTGGGCGTCAACACGCACTTCGGCCTCGAGTCGATGGGCATACGTGGCCGAGCCGAGCTCATGGAGGTGGACACGACCCCCGTGGTGCTCCAGATCGATGGCCACCTCGCTGGCGCGGGGGTCCCCTCCAACGAGGCCGAGCTCATCGCCGGCGAGTGCGTCCGGCGCGGCGAGCAGGCGTCCGCGCCCGAGGTCGAGCTCGACTTCGGGCAGGACGTCGACGAGGACGCCGAGCACGACCTCGCCCAGGCGACCCGACCTCGGTGACCTCGCGCTGGCGGCCACGCCGACACCTCGCCAGCCGGGCTCACAGCAGGGCGCCCCGGGCCCACTCCAGTTGACAGAGCCGCGAGCCCACGACTACGCATGGAGGCGCAACGACTACGACCCAGAATCGCTGAGATAAGGAGGGCTGACGATGAAGCTTGGAACAGTGCGAAACGGCACGCGCGATGGCGCGCTGGTGGTGATCTCGAAGGACGGCGCGACGTACACCTCGGCCGCGGACATCGCGCCGACGCTCCAGGACGCGCTCGACCGCTGGGATGAGGTCGAGGCCGCGCTCCAGGCGCGCTCCGCCGCCCTCCACGCCGGCGACGTCGAGGCCAAGGCCTACGACGGCGACGACTTCCACGCCCCGCTCCCGCGCGCCTACGAGTGGATCGACGGCTCGGCCTACATCAACCACATCGTGCTCGTGCGCAAGGCCCGCGGGCTGTCTCTTATACACATCTGACGCTGCCGACGATCTACTCTGTGTAG
>CAJXPN010000832.1 GCA_913058025.1 uncultured Myxococcales bacterium
TCGTGGGCTCGGAGATGTGTATAAGAGACAGGAGCTCCGGACACGGCGACTGTTCTTGCGGGGCGGTTCGCGTGAGGGCGTCCATTCGGGAGTTCTGGGAGGTGCAAGAGGGGCATTGGGCTCCCGTGGGCCACGCAGGGCTCTTCCTGTCCGTCGAAGGCATTAGAATATCCGCACGCTCCTCGGAGCCCGTAGAACGCCGCGCAGGCGGCAAGGCTCGCTGGACACTCCCACACCAACCCAATCCCGTGATCCCCGCACGTTACCCAGCTCCCCAGCGGGGAACGCCAAGCGAAGCGGCGGCGGGGAGGGCAGCCGCGCCTCCTCCACCTCCGCCAAATCCACCTTTACACAGTTCCCCAGCGGGGAACGCCAAGCGAAGCGGCGGCGGGGAGAGCAGTCGTATCGCCTCCACCTCCGCCAAAGCCACGCCCCAGCTCAGTCTTCGTCGGGGAGGAGCCCGCCGGACTTCTTGCCGCCCTCGGAGCCTGGGTCGAAGAGGAGGCCGTCGCCGCCTTCGTCCTTGGGCGGCTTGGTCTTGGGTGGGTCGACCTTGGGCGGCTTGACCTCGTCCCTGGGAGGTCTGGTCGTCGTCTTCGGGGTCTTCTTGGAGGTCTTCTTCGTCTTGGGGGGGTCGGGCTCGGCGATCTTCTTGGCCGCGAACGCGACGTTGAGGAGTGTGACCTCGGACGCGTTGACGGAGACGCTCTGGGTGAAGTCCTCCTGCCCCTTGGCGACGACGCGGATCTCATGGGAGCCGGGGGAGAGGTCGCGCTCGACGGGGGTCTCCCCGACGGAGACGCCGTCGACGTACGCGGTGCCTTGCACGGGCGAGGTGATCTTGAGGGTGCCGGTGTTGGCCTCGCTCGAGAGCGCGGTGAGCCGGGCCTTGGCGGCGTCGTTGTTGGCGTCTCGCTCGAGGATCTTGGTGTAGAGGGCGCGGGCTCCGGCGACGTCGCCGGAGTCCTCCAGGCCGCGAGCCTTGAGCTCGAGCTTGCCGATCTCGATGGTCGAGCGCTGTCCTGCGACGCGCTTGAAGAGTTCAGGGTCGGCCTTGGCGTCGGAGGCGATGCCGGTGAGCATCGACTCGGCCTGCCCCCACTGCTTGGCGTCGACGAGGCCGTCGACCTCGTCGAGCATGGTGGACACGCGGACGCGCTGTTCCTCGGAGCTCTCCTTGTGATCCTGCCCCGAGTAGATGACAGCGCCGATGCCGAGCCCGACGATGAGGATCGCGGCGATGATCGCCAGGAGGCCCTTGTTCGACCCCGGCTGGTCGTACACGAACGAGCCTGTCATGTGGGTGCCCGTCGCGGTCATGTGGCCGTGGGCGTACTGGCCGGAGAGGTCCGACGTGGGCGAGAGCGGCACGACCCCGGAGTGCGGCGTGACCTGGCCCAGGGCCGACGGATGCGCCGGCGTCTGGGGCGCCATCGCGTGCGGCCCCGAGCCGCTCTGGAGCGCGAGCGCGGCGTACTCGCCGGTCCCCCAGGGCACGTGGAAGATCGAACGGGACGCGTCCGACTGGAGCTGCGCGAGGAACTCGCGCGCGTCCTTGGGCCGATCGCGCGGGTCCTTCGAGAGGCACCTGTGGATCAGGTCGATGACCTGCGGCGGGACGGCGTGGTCGGCCGGGAGGACCTCACCGAGGGGTGACGGGTCCTTGTGGATGTGCTGGTAGAGCACGGCCATGTCGTCCTCACCCTTGAAGGGCTTGGAGCCGCTGAGCATGTAGTAGAAGAGCACGCCGAGCGCGTAGACGTCGACGCGCTGGTCGAAGTCGAGGCCCAGGATCTGCTCGGGCGCCAGGAACGCGACCGAGCCGACGAGGTTCTGCTTCTTGGTGACCTCGACGGCGTCGTGGATGAGCTTGGCGAGGCCGAAGTCGAGGACCTTCACGAAGTTGTCGTGCCCGTGGCGCTCGCACAGCATGATGTTGCCGGGCTTGATGTCCCGGTGGATGATGCCGCGGTCATGGGCCTCGCTGAGCGCGTCGAGGATCTGGGTGGCGATGGGCGCGAACTCGTCGAATGGCATCGCGTGGCGCGCGCGCATGAGCTTGCTCAGCGTATCGCCTTCGACATACTCCATGACGATGAAGGCGAGCTTCTGGTCGCGGCCGAAGTCGTAGATGGTGACGATGTTGGGGTGCTGGAGTTGGCTCAAGCCCAGCGCCTCGCGCTCGAAGCGCGTCATCGCCTCCTCGTTCTCGTTGAGGGACTTCGCGAGGACCTTGACCACGACCTTACGGTTCAGCGTGTGCTGGGTGGCGAGGTAGACCACGCCCATGCCGCCGCGGCCGATGCGCTCTTCGATGGTGTAGCGCGAGGCGAGGGTGTCCCCGACGAGGTCGTCGGGGTCGAAGCCCGCGTCGATATGCTCGACGTCGAGGAACTCGTCGTCGAGGTCGAGCACCTTGTCCACGATGGTCTGATCTTCGGACATCTCAACGGCTCCTTCCAACGCGACGTATGGTGCACACGCCCTCCGCGCGCACCCGCATGGCTGGTACGCTCCCGAGGGTACATGCACGCCTCTGGCGCGCGCAACATCTCCGTCTTACCTGCGGAAGGCCAGCCCCGCGAGCAGGCAGATCACGCCGGTGATGAAGAGGGGCAGGCCAGTGCTCCACGCCGCAACGGCGGCGACGACGCCACCCACGGCACACATCAACGCTCCGAGGATGAGCAGGTTCTTCGCCCAGGGCTTGCCACCCGGCATGACCTCGAGCGCTCCACCGTCTGCCTCCGCGAGCGCGTGCTCCTGGGAAACAGACGACGCATCCCCCTGTATTTCCTCCGCATCCTCGGACGCGACGAACTCCTCGGTCTCCTCTGCGTCAGCGGCCGCGCTGGCGTCCGGCTCGGCGTCCGGCTCGGCGTCCGCGCCATCGCCGAGGTCGGTCGAGGCTTCGGCTTCAGGCTCGGCTTCGGCTTCGGGAGCTGGCGCCTCATCGTCGACGTCACGCTCGAGGGGTCGAGGCTCGGATGCCTCCTCGGCGACCTCGTCCTCGGCGTCCTCGGCGTCCTCGGCGTCCTCGGCGTCCTCAGCGGCCTCGCCAGGCTCGGGTGCCAGCTCCGGCTCGGAGCCCGAGTCGAACACGTCGTCCGCGGACATGCGGTC
>CAJXPN010000833.1 GCA_913058025.1 uncultured Myxococcales bacterium
AGACAGCCAGTGGAGGGCGCCCGGCGCGGAGTACGTCGGCGATGTCGTCGGGTTCAGGCGTCGTCGCTGGGCTTCTTCCCCATGAGATCCTGCATCGAGACACCCTGGACCTGCGAGCCACCCTTGGGCGCGGGCTTCGAGCCGCCGCCACCGAAGTCGCCCCAGTTCGAGCCCGCGACGCCGTCGTCGTCAGGCATCGGCTTGCTCTGGAGGAAGGCGCTCATGAGGTTGAGCTGCTGGGCGAGGCTGCTCGCGGTCTTGTGCCACTTGGGCGCGGTGAAGTTGTAGTCGCGGTTGCCTGCGATGATCTCCTGGGCGCCGTGCTCGACGTCGCCCACGGGCTTGAGGAACACCTGGAAGACCGCGAGCACGCCGACGACCCCGATGAGGAGGGCCAGGACGAACCAGATCGTGGTCTGGCGAGCGGGCTCTTCCATCACGGACAGCGACTGGGAGAGGTTCTTGAGGACGATCACGCCCGAGTTCGTCCCGTCGCCATCGCGAAACGGAAGCTCCTGAGCGCGAGCGAGCATCGTGGGCAGCTCGCCCTCGGCGTCCTCGAGCCTGAGGATACCCTCAGCGGCGCCCTCGAGCGCGCCGGCGACCTTGAGCCGCGCCGAGATGCTCTTCTCGTCGAGCGGGTCGAAGGACGACGCGAGGATCTCGCCGTTCCGGACGAACACGACGTGAGGCGCGCTCGCGATCGCGGCCGCGACATCGGGCCTCGCCTTGGCGACGTCCTCGGCCTCGGAGGGCGAGCCGTCTCGGCCGTTGCGCTCGACGAACCCGTCGACGCCGGCGACGTAGTCGCGAGAAGTGGCGGCGACGCCGTCGTTGAAGAGGTTACCGACGACGATGGCGCCGACCGCCTGATCCTTGCCGTCCTCGAACACAGGAGACACCGCGACGGTGTAGATGGCCTTCTCGTCGCCCTGCTTGGTGAAGCCGAACTTCCAGATCGCGGTCTGGACCGTCTTCGAGGTCATCGCCTTGGCGATCTCGGGGTACGAACCGGAGAGGTCCTCGCCATACCAGTCGAAGAGGTCACGGCCGAGCGCGGCGAGGCCGACGCCGCCGGAGTCGACCGCGAAAAAGAGGTCGGGGCGGACGTTGCCGCGGTAACGCATCGGGAGCTGGAGGTCGCGCTTCCCGACGCCCTCTCCCTTCTTGTAGAGCTCGAAGCGCTTCTCGTAGCTGAGCAGGCGCTCGTGCACCTTGATGTGGCGCTCGTGAGAGGCCTTGGCCGCGCGGTCCTTGGCCGAGGTCTCATCCCCCTCGGGGAGCTCGGCCAGGTAGCTCTTGGTGATCGACTCGGCGAGCGTGGCGTCCGTGCTCACGAAGTCGGCCTTGGCGCGCAACGAGGCGACCTCGATGTCGCGCTCGAGGACCACCAACGTGGCCGCGCTACGAAGGCTGTCGGTGAGGCCAGACTCGATCGCCTCGCTCGCCTTCGATTGATGTGTGGTGTAACTCGCGATGACGACGACGCTCAGCGTCAACGCGACGATCGCCACAAACACTGCTCGAAACATGGGGCCTCGCTCCAGACACGCTCGACTCACGAACCCCGGGGGACCCTTCCCTCGGAAGTCATGGGGCCTCGCGCGCCTCATTGGGTCAGTCTTTCAGTGGTGTTCAACCTAGCCGCAACGCGCCCCGTCGGGCAAGCACAGCGACACCCCCAGCGACGTTCAGGACGCGTTCGCCTGGTGGCGACGATCCCGGTGCTCGAGCACCCAGCTCACGAGCTTCTCGTAGTCCGACGCGCCGCGGCTCTCCGGGGCGTATTCGAAGATCGTCTTCCGGTGCCGGGGCGCCTCCTTGAGCCGCGTGTTCACGCGGATCGGAGGCAAGACCTTGTCGTGGAAGTAGCCGCGCAACGTCTTGACCGACTCGTCGGAGATGTTGTTGCGCATGTCGTAGAAGGTCGGGAGGATCCCGAGGATGCTGATCGGGTGCATGAGCACCTGGTTGACGTTCTTGAGCGTCTTGAGCAGCTGCTTCACGCCCACCAGGCTCAGGAAGTCACAGCTCACCGGCACGATCAGGTGATCGGCGAACGTCAGCGCGTTCATGTTCAGCAGCGAGAGCGACGGGCCGCAGTCGAGGATGACGAAGTCGTAGCCTCGCTCGGCCTCGAGCGTCCGCCTGAGCAGCCTGTCTCGGCCCTCGTTCAACCTCGCCAGGAAGATCTCGGTCGACGCGAGCGTCTCGTTCCCACAAAGGATGTCCAGGTTCGTACGCGCCTTGATCACGCAGCGCGACAGCGGCTCCTTCTCGACCAACAGGTGGAACATCGTGTGCTCACCCTTGACCCCGAGGCTCACCGCGACGTGGCCCTGGGAGTCGACGTCGATCACGAGCACCCTGTGCCCCTGCCTCGCCAGCCCCGACGCCAGCGTCACCGCCGTCGTCGTCTTGCCCGTGCCGCCCTTCTGGTTGAGCACCGCGATCCTCATCGGGCCATGCTCTCGCGACGCGCTCCGTCGGCGCACCTCGTCTACCACCCGGGTGCGGCACTCCATCTTGCAGAAGTGCATCGTCTGACCCTCGCGCGTCGCGCGTTGGTAGGCGTACCTGGGGACGAAGTTCGTCCCGCACGTGTTGCACTCGACCTCTCCAGCCGCGGCTCGACCCGTCTTGCACTCCTGGCTACAGCAGTACGTCGTACCTCCCTCGCCCTGCTCGATCTGGAAACGGTACTTGACCAGAAACTGGCTGCCGCACACGTCGCACGTCTTCAACGCAGTCGTCATGACTCTCCCTGCCGCCACGCTCGGGGCGCCTGCGCCCCTCGCTCCTCTCCTTGGCGCGCCCGGCCTCTCCCGCATACGGGGTCGAGACATGCGCTGGCTTTACGCGCACATCATACCCGATCCGAGCCCCCCTCCACAACGTGATCACGACCCCGCATCCTCGCCCGGAAGATCGCCAGCGACACCACGCCCACGCCCACCCCGAACCACAGCGTCACCAACCGAATCAGGTACGCCGCCGCCGACGCGGACGCGTCGTCGTTCAGGATCCCCATCCACCCGAGGCCTCCTATCATCCCGCCCTCGGTCACCCCCCTGTCTCTTATACACATCTGACGCTGCCGACGATCTACTCTGTGTAGATCT
>CAJXPN010000834.1 GCA_913058025.1 uncultured Myxococcales bacterium
CGAGATTTCTGCCTGTCTCGTGGGCTCGGAGATGTGTATAAGAGACAGCTTCCTGATCAACTGGTGAGAATCATGATTAGATTCAATATGATACACGCGCTCACCTTGGCGCTCGCGCTCCCAGCGATGGCCGCCTGCGGCGGCGACGTCGGGCGCACCAACCGCGAGCGCGTCATCGTCGTCCCCTCCACGGCCACGACCACGCCCGCCTACGAGCGCGACGGGTCGGTCCCGTCGAAGCGCTACGTCGTGCGCATGTCGGACGGCAAGCGCGACTGGGAGATCGAGTTCCCCGACACCGCCCGCGGCTACCGCCTCAACATCCCCATGGGCGCCAAGCCCGGCGACGGCGTCGACGTCGAGGGCGACGACCTGACCGCGGCCGACAAGGAGCTGCTCGAGCGGCTCAAGCGGAACAACCCCGACTACAGGCGCGACGGCATCTACGAGGACGGCCGCAACGCCGCCGACCCGGACCGCCCCGGCCCCGGCTCGGAGCTGCCGCCCGTGCCGGGCGAGGACCCCGGCAAGCTGGAGGGTAAGGCGGCCGACGGCGTGGACCCCTGGTCACGCGGCGAGGACTCCCCCGCGCCCACGCGGCGCAGCTACTTCATGGGGATCGAGAAGGTCAAGAAGCTCTACCGCGCCGGGCGCTACGAGATCGCCATGGTCCACATGAAGAAGCTCGACGAGGACTACCCGGACGACCCGCAGATCATGGCCATGATGGGCACGCTATGGCTCAAGAACAACCAGCCCGACCTCGCCCGCGAGTACTGGGAGCGCGTCCTCCAGATCGACCCGTACAACAACGGCGTCAAGCAGGCGCTCAAGCAACTCAACGAGCGCCAGGGCCTCGCCGCGCCACCCGCGGCAGGCGAGCTGCCCCCGGCTCCGGCGATCAATCCTTGAGAGACTCGAGGTCGGCGCCCAGCTCCGGCACACACGTCAAAGTACCCCACGGGCCCTCACGGGACCCGGCACCGGCCCCTCGAGGCCGTCTAGATAAGAGGACACCAGCGCGATGCACATCATCCTCGGAGCGCTCATCGTCATCGGCTCATTCCTGGGCTCGTTTCGCTTCATGGGCGCAGAATTCAGCGGCTTCTGGAACACGTACTCGTTCATCCTGTTGGCGGGCGTGCCCGTCGGGCTGACGGTCTTCTCGTTCCGCTTCAACACGCTCTGGCGCGCCATGAAGGGCTTCGGCCGCGCGCTCACGCACAACCCGACGCGCGAGCGTGAGCGCCTCGCGCAGAACCTCATCGCGTTCGGCCGCGAGGTCCGCCGCGACAAGGGCTCGGCCGCCTCGGCGATCCTCGAGCGCGAGCCCGACCCCGTCTTCCGCGCGCTCGGGCGCCACGTCGTCCAGCGGACGGGCGCCGACGAGATCGAGGCCGACGCGATCGTGCTCGGCAGGCGCGACCTCGAGTCCTACAAGCACGCCGAGCGCGTGTTCTCGTCGCTGGGCACCTTCGCCCCCGCCATGGGCATGATCGGCACCGTCATCGGGCTCATCCAGCTGCTCGCGAACATGCGCGACTTCGAGAAGCTCGGCCCCGGCATGGCGATCGCGCTGCTCACGACCTTCTACGGCCTCATGCTCGCGCACATGCTCTACCTGCCGCTGGCGAAGATGATCTCGCTCCAGGCGAGCGAGCGCACCGAGAACCTGAACCTGACGATCGACGGGATGCTCAAGCTCGCGCGCAAGCGCCCCATCCACGAGGTCCAGCAGCTCCTCGGTGAGGACACCACCGGAGGCGCCGCGCGATGAGCACGCCACGCGACAGGAAGGGGATCCTGGACATCGACGTCGTCGGCTTCGAGGAGAGCGACCCGCAGGGCTCGTGGATCGTGAGCTACGCGGACATGATGACGATCATCCTGACGTTCTTCATCCTGCTGCTCTCGATCTCGACGATCGCCCAGACCAAGTACGAGCTGCTCGTGCAGGCCTTCACAGGCGACCGCGCAGGCAACCTCACCGAGGTCCAGGAGGAGATCGACAAGATCATCGAGGAGCAGAACCTCGGCGGCGAGATCTCGACCAAGCTCGACGCCGACGGCCTGACCATCGAGTTCTCCAACGCCCTGCTCTTCGAGTCCGGCGACGCACAGCTCAAGACCGAGGCCGACACCGTCTTCGTCCCCATCGAGAAGCACCTCGTGGGCAGCCTCGACCAGGTCTACGGCCTCGTCATCGAGGGCTACACCGACGACGTCCCCATCAAGACCCGCAAGTTCGACTCGAACTGGGACCTCTCGGCCAGCCGCGCCATCCACGTCATGGAGCGCCTCCAGGGCGCCGGGCTCGACAAGCGCCGCCTCTCCGTCAAGGGCTACGCCAACACCCGGCCCGCCACCGAGGTCGACATCTCCGACCCGGCCGCGCTCGCGCTCCTCTCCCCCGAGAAGCTCGTCGAGGTCCGCGCCGCGAACCGGCGCGTCATCATCCGGATCGACGCGCTCGCCCCCGAGGTCCTCGCCCGCATCACCGGCGAGGCTCCTCTCGAGAAGCCAGCTCCCGGTGACTCCGAGAACCTCGCCCCGTTCGAGCTCCCCGAGGGCAGCAAATGAGACGACGACACGCCATGCACACGCCAAGACATCTGCTCGCGCTCACCCTCACGCTCGGCGCCCTCGGCGCCCTCGGCGCCAGCGCGCCCGCCGCCGCGCTCCCGACGCCCTCGGAGCGCGACATGATGGAGCGCAAGACCTCCGCCGCCGAGTTCGAGGCGAGCCAGGTCATCGAGGCGACCTTCTCGCGACTGTGCCCAGGGCGCTGCGAGCTCATCGAGGTCGACGCCATGGTCTCGCAGCCCTCCGCGCTGGGCGCGGTGACCCCGGGCTTCGACTCCGAGGCGTCCTCCTCCGCGTTCGCCGTCGAGCTCACGGGCATCAACGCCACCATCATGATCGACAAGAACCTCCCCTCGAGCTTCCGCACGCAGCTCCCGAGGATCTTGAGCTACAGGCTCTCCAAGATCACGCCCAACATCAGGCTCAAGCCGATCGTCCTCGAGTTCCCGCGCCCCCAGCTCGAGCCGTTCCCCGAGCCGATGGACGAGGAGCCAAAGCCCGAGGAGCCAAAGCCCGAGCCGCCCCTGTCTCTTATAC
>CAJXPN010000835.1 GCA_913058025.1 uncultured Myxococcales bacterium
TCTACACAGAGTAGATCGTCGGCAGCGTCAGATGTGTATAAGAGACAGGACCTGGAGCGCGTGGTGGATGGGCTCATAGAGGACGCCGTGTACTCGTCCCGTGCCCAGTTCGCGCGTATCATAGGGTTCGCGCAGCGGCTCGTCGTGGGGATCATCTCGGCGTTCGTGGGGCTCGCGCTCACGCTGATGGTCGCGGCGTTCATTTCGATCGACTTGCCTGGGCTGGTCGCGTTCTTCAGGGGCCTCTTCAGAGAGGAGCATCACGAGCGGTTCGACCAACTCCTGGGGGAGATGGACCGCGGCCTGAGCGGCGTGGTGCGTGGCCAGTTGATGATCTGTCTGGTGAATGGGACACTGACGTATGTGGGTCTGTTGATCCTCAACGTCAAGTTCGCGCTGCTGTTGGCGGTGGTCGCGGGGTGCCTCAGCGTGATACCAATCTTTGGTACGATTCTTTCGACAGTACCGATCGTGTTGTTCGGGTTGACGGATGGTTTGGCGAAGGGTTTCGCGGCGTTGATGTGGATCCTGACGATCCACTTCATCGAAGCGAACCTGCTCAACCCAAAGATCATTGGTACGAGCGCGCACATACACCCGGTGATCGTGGTCTTCGCGTTGCTCGCGGGTGAGAGCGCGTTTGGTCTGGTCGGGGCGTTACTCGCAGTGCCAACCACATCGATATTGTTGACGTTGTTCAGGTTTTTCATCATGAAGACCGAGCGGGCGCATACGGCGCCCGAGGTCGATCGTGATGATTCGGCGAGCGCCGACGGCGCGCGGAGTTCCAGGGATGCGACTTAGGTTCTGGGCGTCGACGGACGTCGGGCGAGTGCGAAAGCTTAACGAGGACAACTTCCTCGTGGACAAGCGCCTGAACCTGTTCGTGGTGTGTGACGGGATGGGGGGTCACGCCGCGGGAGAGGTCGCCAGCGCCATCGGCGTGCGGACGGTCAGGGACGTGGTGCACGCGCACCGCGAGCTGCTGGAGCGTCACGAGCGCGCGCCTGACGACGTGCCCACGCGGCGCGAGGTGCTCAAGCTGGTGGAGAAGGCGGTCCTGGACGCGAACTCTCGCGTCTACGAGGCGAGCATCGAGGACGAGGCGAAGCGGGGGATGGGCACGACGTGTTGCCTGCTGCTGCTCTCGGGCAAGCGTGGCTTCATCGGTCACGTCGGCGACTCGCGCATCTACATGCTGCGCGACAACTCGCTCCATCAGATGACCGAGGACCACTCGCTCTACAACGAGATGGTTCGCATGGGCAAGATCAAGCCCGGCGAGCCGATCAACCTCCCGAACAAGAACGCGGTGACGCGCGCGGTCGGCGTGCGCGAGCACGTCGAGGTCGACGTGATGGAGTTCGACGTCCACCCGGGGGATCGCATCCTGACGTGCAGCGACGGCCTCTCGGGGTACTTCGGCACCGACGAGCAGGTCGTGGGGATGATGCGCGGTGAGGTCAAGGACATCACCGAGAGCTTCATCGAGTATGCGGTCACGGCGGGAGGCCGTGACAACATCACGGCGATCGTGGTGGACGTGGACTCGATCGAGCCGGAGGTGGACGAGGACGGGGAGATCGTCGACGAGTTGCTCCGGCAGGTCCCCTACTTCCAGTATCTGAACGCCAAGGAGCACGCGATCCTTCGTGAGCTCGTCGAGGCTGTCCCGATGGAGGCCGGCGAGGTGCTCTTCGCGCCCGACGAGACGTCGGACCTCTACATGGTCCTCAAGGGTTCGCTGGCGCTGGAGCGCGACGGCGAGGTCTTCGACGTTCTCGAGCCCGGCTCGTGCACCGGAGAGGTCGGCTTCATAGACGCCCAGCCCAACGGGTACAGCGGCGTGGCTCAGGTCGCCTCAAAGATACTGGTGCTCGAGCGCGGGCGCTTCATGAAGCTCCTCAAGAGCAAGCCCGCGTTGGCGGTCAAGCTGCAGTGGAACTTCCTCCAGATGTTCGCGATCAAGATCCGAGAGGCGCCGCGCCAGGAACTCCCCGAACTCGAGATCGAGCCCGCCGTCCCGATCGAGGACGTCACGCCCACCGCGGGCGAGCTGGTGTTCCGTGAGGATCAGCTGCGCCAGGGCGCCAAGGACGCCGTGAGCCCCGAGGCGCCAGCGCCTCGTCCTGCCGCGCCCCCGGCGCCGGCGGTCTCCGCCGCGGCCTCGCCGCCCAGGCCACCCCCCGCGACGGCGACCGCGCCGGTGGTCGGGCGACCGACCGAGCCCATGGGGCTGCCCCGGCCGCCCGTCCCCAGGATCAAGAACCCGTTCTCCGTGAGGCCGCCGTCGCTCACGTCGGTCAACCCGTTCGGCTCGTCCCCCCTCCAGGAGGCGAGCGCGAGCGACGCGGAATCGTCGAAGATGCGGCTGGGTCGAGACGACGTGGGCCTGGCCGAGCCGACCGCGCCGCCCAGCGAGGACCACACGATGGACCTCGACGACGCGTTCGACCTGCTCGACTTCAGCGACGCCGAGGACGCCGACGACGCGCCGACCTACGAGCTCTCCGAAGACCTCAGGACGGATGGCCCGCCTGACGACGACCTCCGCGCCACGGCGCAGTTCGACAAGGACGAGTTCAGCCTGCCGTTGCGTGGGCACTCGAACACTGCCGACTTCTCCGAGGACGAACTCGAGGGTCTGAGCATGACGCCGAGCGAGATCCAGCGCGCGGCGCCGAGCGCGCAGATCATGAAGCCGAAGCGCAAGAAGCGGCTGGCGATATCTGGGTCCTCCCAGGTCGCCGACCCCCACGAAGAGGACCTCGTCTCGACGGTCCAGCTCGACCCGAACGAGATCAAGCGCAAGCTCGCCGAGCGCATGCGCTCGGAGGCGGCGTCGAAGGCTGCGTCGAAGGCGGCCGAGGTCGACCCGCTCGATCAGCCGACCCAGCAGATGGTTCGGCCCGACCCCGAGGAGATCGCGGCGCGCGCGAACAAGGGTAGGGGCAAGGCGCAGCCCTCTCGAAAGGTCGTCGTCAACTTCGATGAGTGAGGCGATGGACGTGGTGAAGCGGCTCACGCCGCTGGCATGTGCGCTGGCGTCGCTGTCGATGGGTTGTCAGACTGTCTCTTATACACATCTCCGAGCCCACGAGACAGGCAGAAATCTCGTA
>CAJXPN010000836.1 GCA_913058025.1 uncultured Myxococcales bacterium
ACGAAGCTGGCGGCGGCGCAGCAGTCCGGTGGCGGCGGCGCGGGGGCGCAGAAGCAGCTCGAGCGGGCGGTCAACGACGCGATCGCGGTGCTCAAGGAGGGTTATGAGCACGGCAAGTGGCAGTTCCTCGTGGACGCCCAGATCGACGGCCAGATCGGCCAGCTCCTCTACATGACCAAGGAGTACGACAAGTCGCAGAGCTACCTCGAGCGTTCGTTCAATCGGAACTGGGTGGCCAAGGCGATGCTGGGCGCGTTGCTCTACAAGAAGAAGAAGTACGACCGCATGAAGGAGGTCTTCGAGGAGGCCGTCGACAAGAACAAGAAAGAGAGCCTGCTCTGGAACTTGTACGCGTACTGCATGTGGAAGCAGGGCAAGCAGGACGACGCCATCGAGGTGCTCAACAGGGCCGTCGAGCACATCGGCACCGACGACCGCACGAAGGCGAACCTGAAGGCGCTCCAGAACAACAAGAAGATGAAGATGCGAGGCTGGAACATGATGTGGTACCAGTTTCACCTGGACGCGCCGCCCGTGCAGCGCCAACGGACTCAGTTCAGGCGCCGCTGATCGTCGACCTGACACGAGCTCCCGACCCGGTACACCCACAAGACGACCCGAGAGGACCGACTGCGATGACGCTCGAGATCCCCAACGACATCGGCCGCAACGACCCGTGCCCTTGTGGCAGCGGAAAGAAGTACAAAAAGTGCCACATGCGTGCGCAGCAGCTCGAGCGCGAGGCGGCCAAGACGACGGTGAGCGTCGAGGCGCTCGTCGGCGCGGGCACGATCCCGTACGAGGTGTACCTGCTGTTGCGGCAGGCGCAGGAGAACAACCTGCTCGCGTTCTTCTGGGACATGGCGCACGACGCCGGCCCGCTCAAGGCCCGCTACGCCGACCAGGCCGCGTTCCTGACCGCCGCGGACAAGAACGCGGCGCCGCTGCCCGCGCACCCGAGCCTGGAGCTCGTGCGCTACCGTGTGGACGAGCCGGACGTGCACCTGCTGCTGTCCAAGGGCTCCGACGACCCCCGCGAGAAGGACGTCACGCTCGAGGTCGTGACGCTGCGGCGCAACGAGTTCGACGCTGCCGGTGAGTCGCGCGAGGTCGAGCACCAGGGGTGGCGCGTTTGGGACGTCGTGCAGCACCACAAGTCCAAGGACGAGGTCAGCGAGGACGGCTGCGTGCCGCTCTCCGAGCTCGGCGTGACCTGGCATGATCGTGCGTTCGTGAAGGGTTCGGTGTACGCCGAGATCTTGAGCGAGCAGGTCGCCGCGGAGTTGGCAGAGGCGGCAGACGAGGAGGAGTGAGCCCGCGGCCTCGAAGGGGCCGCCAGGGTGAACGCACTGAGAGGAGCCGGGTGTGACGACGCGTCGTCACACCCGGCTCCTCTTTCTCTGTGCAGGCTCCAACAGGCGCGAGGGTTGACCATGCCATCGTCGTGCACAAATTATACTTCACATAATAATGGTGTGTGAATGGCACATGAACGAATGAAAGGACGCTGCGCGAATGGAAAAGGTGAACATCAAGAGTTTCTGGAAGGTGCTAGAGGGGTACGCGAACGACGCGTTGGAGGTCTTGCCGACCGTGGCGATCGCGATCGCGGTGGTCGTGATGTTCTTCGCGTTGGCGCGGCTGGTCGAGCGGATCGCCAGGGACTTGGTGGGCCGGGTGACCGAGGACGCGAATCTGAGGAGCCTCGCGGCGACGATCTCGAGGATCACGACGATCGTGATCGGGATGTTCGCGGCGGCGACGATCGTGTTCCCGGGGCTCAAGGTCGGTGATCTGGTCGGTGTTCTCGGGTTGTCGAGTGTGGCCATTGGTTTCGCGTTCAAGGACATCTTCCAGAACTTCCTGGCGGGAATCCTGATCCTCGTGCGCAGCCCGTTCGAGATCGGCGATCAGATCGACACGGGGAGCATGGAGGGGACGGTGCAGGACATCGACATCCGCGCGACGACGCTCAAGACCTACGACGGCCGCCGCGTGATCATCCCGAACTCGGACGTGTACACCTCGGCGTTGACTGTGAACACGGCGTTCCCGACGAGGCGGAGCACGTTCTCCACGGGTGTCGGCTACGGCGAGGACATCGACCGGGCGCGCAACGTCATCATGGAGTCGCTGGGCGGATGTGAGGGTGTGGACGCCGAGCCTGCGCCGCAGGTCATGGTGGTCGAGCATGGGAGCTCTTCGGTGAACTTCGACGTGCGCTACTGGCACCGTTCCGACAAGGCCTCCGAGGTGAAGGCGCGCGATCAGGTCGCGACGGCAGTGAAGTATGCGCTGGACGAGGCGGGGATCGAGATCCCGTTCCCGTACCGCACCGTCGAGTTCTTCGACAAGACGGACTACAACGCGCTGCTCGAGGGCATCGACCAGGACAACCTCGTGGCGCTGCCCAGGAGACCTGCGGCGATCACCCAGGAGAACGAAGACGCCGCGGCCGAGTGAGCCGCTGACGCTTCCCTCGTGAGCGCCGATGCGCGACGTCCCTTCTCGGGGCGCCGCGCCTCTTTTTTGCCGCACTACGATCGGTGGGGTCGGCGCGTCACGGATGCGCTCGGGGGGGAGGTGACGTAGGTTCTCGGGACGAAATGGACGACACGACGAGGTGCAGATGAGCGGAGTGGCCGAGGTGGCAGGTCGAGAGCTCACGCTCGAGACGATGTGCGAGTTCGAGGACGCGGCGAGCTCGGAGTGGGCGCCGCAGGTGCGCGCGCTTCGAGCGATCAGCATGAAGGACTCAGATGGGGAGGAGTTGAGCCCTCGAGCCTGGGCGGACTGGTTGACCGAGGACGTGCCGCGGGTGTTCCCGCAGCTCGAGTCGCTTTCGCTCGTCGGCATGCAGTCGAAGAAGTCCGAGCTCGAGCGGATCTGCCGGGCTGGGGTGTTCGAGAGCCTGCGCGTCGTAAAGCTCAGGGGTTCTACGTTGACGACGGCGGTGTTCGGTACGGTTCTCGCGGCGCTCGAGGGCGCGTCGCGGCTGGAGTCGCTCACGCTGCACGCGTGCTCGCTGGGCAAGAAGCAAGGAGCGGCGTTGACGCGGTCCAGGTTCTGTCTCTTATACACATCTCCGAGCCCACGAGACAGGCAGAAATCTC
>CAJXPN010000837.1 GCA_913058025.1 uncultured Myxococcales bacterium
ATAAGAGACGGGGCTCGGGCAGCGCTTCACGCCTCGCCTGCTCGGCGCGCTCGACATGCTCCAGCTCGCCGAGTTCCCCTTCGCGGATTCGCCGTTGGACGCCAACAACGCCGTCGACTTCCTCGTGGGCGCCGAGCTCGTGTTCAGCGACCCGCGCTTCCTGCGCACCACCGCCGGGGTCGACCGGCTCTCGCTGACCATCGCGCCGTACTACATCCTGGACCTGCTCGGCGTGACCTCGAACAACCTGCTCAGGGAGGAGCTGGGGCTCAGGCTCGAGCTCCGTAAGGAGCTCGACGAGCTCCTCGAGCGGCTCGTCCTGACCGGCGGGCTCCAGGGCAAGTGGGTCGCGACCCGCGCGCTCGACGCCCCGGCGGACTCGCAGGGCCGGCGCCTCTTCTCCCCGCGCCGCACCGTCGGCAAGTTCTACCTCGAGGCCTCGCTCGACCGGCGCGACTCGCCGCTCAACCCGACCTCGGGCTTCTTCGTCCAGTTCACGCCTCAGCTCGTGAGCGGCGACGCGCTCGGCGGCCAGGCCGCCGACGCGCTCGGCGACTCCTTCTTCAAGGTCACGGCCGCCGCCTCCATCTACACCTCGCTCTCGCGCGCGCTCGTCCTCGGGCAGTCCGTGCGCTACGGTCAGATCGTCCCGCTCTTCGGGCGAGACATCCCCGTCCCCGACGACGAGCGCTACGTGCTCGGCGGCGTCGCCACCGTGCGCGGCTTCGCCGAGAGCAGCATCATCGCCAACTACGGGTCGTGGCGTGATCAGCTCCGCGGCGGGCAGTTCATCTTGAACTACAACGCCGAGCTTCGTTACCCGCTCCTTCGCCCGCTCAACGTCTGGGCCGCCACGTTCGCCGACGTCGGCGTCCTCGCCGATTGCTTCTCCGACGAGAATACCTCCGAGGCCGTGGGCTGTTACGCCGACGCGTTCCCCGAGGAGGATCGCCTCTCGAAGGTCCGGGCCTCGGCGGGGCTGGGCCTCCGGGACCTCATCCCCGACCAGATCCCGCTGCTGCTCGACTACGCGCTGCTCCTCAACCGTCGGCCCGGAGAGGGCTTCGGGAACCTGCACTTCAACGTGGGCTACTCCTTCTGAGTCGCCCGCTCCCACACCACCACCTGCTCGACTACACGCCATGCACAAGACCTCTCGCACCCCGCTCGCGCTCGCGCTCCTCGCGCTCGTCCTGTCGCTGCTGCTCCCGGCAGCGGCCTCCGCCGACACGCCCCCGTGGGGCGACGGGAGGTCGAACGCCGAGGACCTCGAGATCACGCTCGTGACGTTCAGCCCCGGCGACGAGGTCCCGAGCTGGTTCGGCCACTCCGCCATCGGCGTGCGCGACAACCGCCTCAGGCGCGAGGTCCTCTACAACTACGGCACGTTCCA
The DNA here is from genome assembly GCA_913058025.1 of uncultured Myxococcales bacterium. Lineage (GTDB taxonomy): Bacteria > Myxococcota_A > Bradymonadia > Bradymonadales > Bradymonadaceae > CAJXPN01. Next base: position 1,394 of record CAJXPN010000837.1, read on the forward strand.
GTTCACCGACGCGCTCGTGCCCCAGTTCCTCATGGGCCGGCTCGAGTTCTGGGTCTCGCCGGCCTCCTACCGCGGGACGCTGCGCGCCTACGCCTCGCGCGACCGCGACGTCCGCGTCGCCACGCTCAACATCCCCCCGGAGGCTCGCCTCGAGATCGCCGAGTTCCTCGTCGACAACGTCAAGCCCGAGAACCGCGTCTACCTCTACCACCACTACTACGACAACTGCTCGACGCGCCTGCGCGACATCATCGACAGAGCCACGGGAGGCCAGCTCGAGGCCGCGGCCAAGGCCACCCCGAGCCCGATGACGCTCCGCGGCCACACGCGCCGGCACTCCACCTGGCGTGTCCTCGAGTTCGGCATGTCCTATCTGATGGGCCCCGAGATCGATCAGTCCATCTCGGTCTGGGAGACGATGTTCCTGCCCGGTGAGCTCGAGACCTTCGCGCGCGGCTTCTCGTACACGAACGCCGAGGGCGACGTGGTCCCGATCTTCTCGAAGGAGGAGGTCTTCTACGAGGCCAAGAAACGCGCCCCCACGCCCGCCGAGCCGCGGACGCTGGCGCCCTGGCTATTCCTCATCGGCGCGTCCTTCGGCGGCCTGGCGTACCTGCTCCGCAGGCGCCACGAGGCCGCCCCCGAGGCGCGAGGACGGCGCGTCCTCCTGGGCCTCTACCACGCTGCCATGGGCATGGGCATCGGCGGCGCGGGCCTCATCGTCGCGCTCATGTGGGCCTTCACCAACCACACCGTCGTCTACGGCAACCACAACGTCGCGCTCACCAGCCCCGTCGCCCTCGCTGCCGTCCCGCTCGGCCTCGCGTACGCGTTCGGGAAGGTCGGCGCCGCCGCGTGGCTCGAGCGCACCTGGAAGGCCTGCGTCGCCATCGCCGCGCTCGGGCTCATCGCCAAGCTCGCGCTGGCCACCCACGACAACCTGCTCACCTACTCCATCATGGTCCCGACGCTCGCTGGCGCGCTCGTGTCCACGCTCGGGCTCGGCGCGGTGCGCGCTGCGCCGTCGCCCGACCTCCCGTCCGAGCCCGAGGACGCCGACTCTTGACCTCCACATTCACCCGCGCCTCAGCTCAGGAGGCCCCCGTGTCTCGACGCACACTCGCCATCTTCTTCTCCCTCGCGTGCCTCCAGGCGTGCGAGCGCGCGCCCGACGAGGCCCCACAGTTCCGCATGCTCGAGATCCGAGACGACTCCGAGCCCGTCGCGCACCTCGTCCTCGAGCAGCAGCGCGTCAAGAACCTCGTCTGCCTGGTCAAGGCGAAGTGCGACGGCGTCCAGGCTCGGCTCGACGCCGTCGTCGCCGAGGCGTCCTCGAAGGGCCTCGAGGTCGAGGTCCGTGACCCGGGCGAAGACGAGGCCGCTCCCGTCGGCAATCAGAAGCCCGGCGATCCCTACTTCGACCGCGCGCTGCTCGAGAATTTCGGCGGCGATGGGTTCACGATCCACTCGCGCTGAGGTCCTGTCGGGTAGCGGGCTCGGGGTGGCCACGCGGTCGCCTCTCACGTTCGCTTCGCTCGATTCTGTCACCGCTCCATCGCGGCTTTGGGTTCGCGCGGGCGCTCCGGTCGGCTGGACGCGGATGAGCGCGGGAGTGCCCGTCGAACCAGGGGGCCGCCAGGGGCCTCCCGAGGTCTGCTTCGGAGGCTGTAGGTAAGTAGCCACGCCATGCTCGAGGCCCGCAGAACGCCTCCTGGGTG
>CAJXPN010000838.1 GCA_913058025.1 uncultured Myxococcales bacterium
AGAGACAGGCCCCTGCCCTGCCCCGGGCGACCTCGTCATCACCGAGTTCATGGCGAACCCGTTCGCGGTCAACGACGCCCAAGGCGAGTGGATCGAGATCTACAACGCCTCGGGCCGCGCGCTCAGCCTGCGCGGGCTCGCCGTCAAGGACTCGAACAACACGCTCACGCTCATGGGCGACCCGACCGTCCCCGCCGGCGGCTACTTCATCATCGGCCAGGACGGCGACCCGTCGCTCAACGGCGGCGTCACCGTCGACTACGTCCACTCCTCGTTCTTCCTGAACAACACCACGCCGGACTCCATCACGCTCGAGCAGGACGCCCGCGTGGGCGGCGCGCTCCTCGACACGCTCTCCTACGACCAGTCCACCTGGCCGATCGCCAACGGCCGCTCGGCCCAGCTCGACCCGGCCAGCCGCGACACCACCTCCAACGACGCCCCGGGCGCGTGGTGCCTCGGCTCCACGCCGATGTCGGGCGGGGACCAAGGCACGCCGCGCGCCGACAACGCGTCGTGCGCGCCGTGAGCCGGGGCGTCACGCGGGCGCCTCGGTAGAGCGTGTCTGTGACGGAGGGTGGTGGAAACGCGACCGCTCTCCCCGGCGCCCTTCGGGCTTGGCGCTCACCGCTGGGGGAACTGGGCGTGTTTGTGACGGAGGGTGGTGGAAACGCAGCTGCCCTCCCCGCCGCCGCCCTTCGGGCTTGGCGCTCCCCGCTGGGGAGCTGGGTAACGTGCATCTTTGACGGTCGGTGAGGGCAACGCGACTGCCCTCCCCGCCGCCGCTTCGCTTGGCGCTCCCCGCTGGGGAGCTGTGTAACGTGCTGGAATCACGGGATTTGGTTCGCGAGGGCGCCCGTGCGGAGGTTCTGGGAGGTGCGGGAGGCGCTGTGGGCTCCCGTGGGCCACCCAGCGCTCATCTTGTCCGTCGAAGGCACTATGACATCCGCGCGCTCTTGGGAGCCCGTAGAAGGCCGCGCAGGCAGCAAGGCCCGCTGGACACTCCCACTCGAACCACCCACCACCGTCCCAGCACGTTACCCAGTTCCCCAGCGGGGAACGCCAAGCGAAGCGGCGGCGGGGAGGGCTACCGCGTTTCCACCACCTCCCGCCAAAGACACGCTCAGCTACCCAACGGGGCTGGGACAAGCGAAGCGGCGCCGGGGGGGGCGAGCATCGCCGCTTCATCTTGTTCGCTCGGAGCGCCCACGCGAATCACCACCAATCGACGACAACGCCCATTCACAAATGTGAACGGCGCGGATATGGTGTGCGACGTGAACGAGAACGCGGCAAGGACGCCGCGTGGACAGAACAAGGAGGTTCAGGGAGATGGAACTCAACCAGCAGAGTTTGGGGCGGTATTTCAAGCTGTTGGCCGACCAGCGCAACGCGCGCCAGTCGGCCATCGCGAGCAGCATGGGCGTCGACCGATCGCTGATCAGCAAGCTGTTCACGGGCGCGGTGAGGGCGCCGGCGTCCTACGAGCGGCTCGCGGAGCACTTCGGCGTGAAGATGGAGGACGCGGTCGAGCGGGCGCGCGCGCTCGACGACATGCTCGGCGTGGCGACGCAGGACGAGCGCGAGGGCGCGTACGTCCTCGCGATCGCGAACGAGAAGGGGGGCGTGGGCAAGACGACGTTCGCGGTGAACATCGCGGCGGCGCTGGCCGAGCACGGGGAGCGGGTGCTGCTGGTGGACATGGACTCGCAGGGGTCGGCCACGGAGTACCTGGACGTGCCCGCGGACGGCGTGATGCTGACCGAGGCGCTGCGAGGGCTGCGCGTGGGTGAGGAGCTGGTGCCGGTGACGACGGCGCACGGGTTCGACCTGCTGCCGGGCGGCCGCGCGCTGGCGGTCGCGGTGGCGGACCTGCTGGTCAGCGGCGCGGGCTTCACGCGCCTGCGGGAGCTGCTCGAGCCGATGCGGGGCAGCTACGACGTGGTGATCCTGGACACGCCTCCGGCGGCCGGGGTGATGCAGCAGACGGCGCTCGGGGCGGCCGACGGCGTGCTCGCGCCGATGGTGCTCAACGCGTTCGCGCTGGACGGGCTCGTCGCGTTGCAGACGACGGTCGAGCAGCTCGCGCCGCACAACCCGGGGCTGGAGTACCTGGGGTGCATCATCGCGAACCTGGACGTGCGCAAGGTCTCGCAGCGCCACATCAAGCGGGACCTGGAGCGCCACGAGGACGCGCTGCTCTGGGACGTGGCGATCCGGACGGACGCGCGCGTCGAGGAGTCCGCGCTCGAGCGGATGCCGGTGTGCGCGTGGGCGAGCAAGTCGAAGGCGTCGTTGGACTACAGGCGCGTGGCGCGCCGGATCGCCTCGGAGGTGCTCGGACATGGCTGAGTCGAGGATGAGCAGGCTGTCGTCGAGGAAGAAGACGCTCAGTGGGATCGACGCGACCGCGGCGATGGCCGCGGCCGCGCCCAAGGCGCGCGCCCCGGGCGCGCGCCTGGTCGCGCTCGGCGCGGTGCGCACCGACGGGGACACGCAGCCACGCGTGGGCATGGACCCCGAGCTCGTGGAGGAGTACACGGCGCGGATGAGCGTCGGGGAGTCGCGCGAGGTCGTGGACCCGACCGGGACGCCCTTCCCTCCTCTGGTCGTGTACCTGGACGACGAGGGCGTGACGTGGCTGGCCGACGGCTTCCACCGGCTCGAGGCGGCGCGCCGCGCCGGGATCGAGTCGATGCAGGCGATCGTGCGCAGCGGCTCGCGACGCGACGCGTTCGTGGCGAGCCTGGGGGCGAACGCGACCCACGGGAAGCGCCGCACGCGGGCGGACAAGAGGCGCGCGGTGCGCCGCGCGCTCGAGGAGCCCGATCTGCTGTCGCGCTCGGACGGCTACCTCTCGGAGATGTGCGAGGTAACCGACAGGTTCGTCTCGAAGATGCGCCTGGAGCTCGAGGCCGCGGGGACGATCGCCTACCAGAGCGCGCTGATGGGCAAAGACGGGAAGTGGTACGAGGTCGGGCGAGGCCCGGCAGAGCCGGAGCCCGCGCCCACGCCCAGGTCCGAGTCGGCGCGCCGCGCGCCTCGCTCCTCGCGAGGCCTGTCTCTTATACACATCTCCGAGCCCACGAGACAGGCAGAAATCTCGT
>CAJXPN010000839.1 GCA_913058025.1 uncultured Myxococcales bacterium
GAGATTTCTGCCTGTCTCGTGGGCTCGGAGATGTGTATAAGAGACAGCCCCATCCGCGATGGTCGAGAGGATCTGAGGCGTGAGGGCGCCAGCGATCTCATCTGGGGCGATCTCGACGCGGGCGTGGCCTCCGTGGTCGCGCACTCGGAACTGCTGGAAGCCCAGGCCGAGGAGGACGTTCTCGGCGGCCTCGACGCGCCGTAGGCGAGCCTCTGTGACCTCGAGCCCGTGCGGGATGCGTGAGGAGAGGCACGCCTTCGCGGGCTTGTCCCAGACGGTCAGGCCGAGCCACTTCGCGATGTGGCGGACCTCCTCCTTGGAGACGTCGTAGGTGAGCAGGGGTTGGAGCACGCGGCGTTGCGCCATGGCCTCGAGGCCGGGTCGGTGGTCGCCGACGTCCGAGGCGTTCGAGCCCGAGGCGACGGCGTCGAAGCCGAGGGTGTCCGCGAGCGCGCGCATTTGATCGAAGCGCATGGACTGACAGAAGAAGCAGCGCGCGGAGGTGTTGGCGCGGAAGTTCGGGTCGTCGAGCTCGGAGAAGGACACGAGCGAGTGCGTGATGCCGATCTCGGAGGCGATGGCGCGTGCTTCTTCGAGCTCGTGCCCAGCGAGCGTCTCGCTGACTGCGGTGGCGGCGACGGCGGCGTCGCCGAGCGCACGCTGTGCGAGGGCGGCGACGACGCTGGAGTCGACGCCGCCGGAGAAGGCCACGACGATGGAGGGGAGCGCCGCGAGCTCGTCGAGGATGGCGTCGACCTTGTCGCGAAGCGGCTCGGGAAGGGCGTGCGTGGGGGCGTTCATGAGGGGTCTCGTGCGCCGATTAGGAGGGAGACGTAGCGGACGCCGTCGCCGCCGAGGGCGTCGGCGAGCTCGCGCAGGGTCTCTGGGGTGGGGAGCTCGTCGAGGGAGACGGGTGTGAGCTCGAGCATGACGCCACGGCGTGTGGCGGCGTGAACGGAGAGGCCATGGGAGGAGCACAGCGCGATGACGCGGGCGAGATCGTCCCCGTCGAGGGTGTGCGTGGCGGTCGTGCTGGACATGTTCATGGGGGTCGTGTGAGCGCGGGAGGCGCTCATTTGAGCGCCTCGCGTTGGAGGTCGAGCAGGTCCGAGTAGAGGGCGTCGACGCCACGTCGAGCGCCCTTTCTCAGTGGCTTGAGGCGGAGCGTGATGTTGTCGATGCGGACGACCTCACGGTCGGATGGAGTGTCGCGTACGAGTTGACGCGCGAGCTCAAGGTCGTCGCATTCATAAACGACGAGGTCAACGGCAGCCTTCCCGCGGCGAAGCCTCAACGTTTGCTGAGAGGCGCCGGCGATGTCGACGGGGTCGCTGACGTCGAAGATCCAGCCGAGGCCGCGGATGTCGGCGAGGAGGCGCTTGGCGGTGACGGCCTGCGCGCGCGCGGGCTTTTCGCTCCCATTGGTCTCGGGCTTCTCGTCCTCGGCGAGCGGGACCTCTGGGGTCTTGCCCGAGATGATGTCGTCGAGCATCTGGTCGCCGGCGCTGCGCTCGTCCGGGTTGTTCGCGGGGGTGGAGGGCTGGCGCAGGAGCGCGCCGACGAGGATGCCGATGAGGATGAGCGCGCCGCCGCCGAGCAGGAGCAGGCCGATGGTGCGGTTGTCGAGGCCACCCGAGGGCTGGAGCTGCGTGTCGATGGGGATGGGTTGGGTCGGGCGCCGGTGCGGGATAGGGTCTCGGGCGGAGCGGTCGAGCTCGAGGTCGGTCGAGTTCATGCTGAGGACGCCGTTCTCGCGGGTGTCGACCGTCACCACGTCGTTGGCCTGTGTGGTCTTGCGCGTGCGGTGTGCGGGGCGAGACGGAGTGCTCCGGCGCGGACGAGGTGCGGAGGCGCCCATGATGTCGATGGGGGGGAGGTCGTCGTCGAGTTCGCCGAGGCCGTCGAGCGAGTGCGCGAGGTCACCGAACCCCTGTATATCGGCGTCCTGCTCGAGCAGGAAGGCGGCCTCATCCTGTCCGATCGTTTGGATGTCGTCGGAGGCGCGTGACAGGTCGTCGAACCAGCTGTCGATGGCCTCGAGCATCTCTCGACAGGTCTGGTAGCGGCCGGTCGGTTGCTTGGAGAGGGCGCGTTCGACGATGAGCTCGAGGCCTTCGGGGGCGACTCCAGCAGGGAGCTCCCATGGGTGTGGCCCGAGGTGGTGCTGGATGCAGGTGCCGTAGTCGACGCTGGGGACGGCAGGCTCGCCCATGATCATCTCCCACATGACCATGCCGACGCCGTAGATGTCGGAGGCTGTGGTGAGCTGTTCGCCGCGGAGCTGTTCGGGGGAGGCGTAGCGGGGCGTGCCGATGAAGTCGCCGTCGCGGGTGAGCTTGAGCGAGTCCTCGTCGAACTCGCTGTGTTGTGCTTTGGCCAACCCGAAGTCGAGGACCTTGACGACCTCGCGTCCGTCGAGGTCGTCCGAGATCATGATGTTGGAGGGCTTCATGTCCCGGTGGAGGATCTTGTGGCTGTGGGCTTCGTGGAGGCTCCGCAGGATCTGTGAGGTGACGCGCGCGGCGCGTTCGGGCTCGATGGCGCCCTGTTCACGGATGAGGTTGCGCAGCGAGAGGCCCTCGATCCACTCCATGATGATGTAGAAGATGCCGTTCCACTCACCGTAGTCGAAGGTGGTGATGGTGTTGGCGTGGCGGAGCTGGCTGGCGAGCTTGGCCTCGCGTTGGAAGCGTGCGGCCCAGGAGGGGTCGACGCGGCCATCTACCAGAGACATGATCTTGAGCGCGACGGAGCGGTCCATGCCGACGTGGGTGCCGCGGTAGACGATGGAGCAACCGCCGCGAGCGATCGCCTTGTCGATGCGGTACTTGCCCGCGATCGTCGTCCCGGCCTTGTAGATGGGTTGCTTGACGCTCACTTGCCTTCACTCTGCTTGTCGGTGACCAGCACGCGGTACTTCATCAGCTTCGAGACGGCGCCCTTGAGCTTCTTGCTGTCGACGCGGCCTCGGGGGACGAGCTTGACGGTCTTGTGGTCGTCCATGTGGACGACGAGCTCGTCCCCCTCGATCGCGAGCTCGTACTTTTTGATCCTGTCTCTTATACACATCTCCGAGCCCACGAGACAGGCAGAAATCT
>CAJXPN010000840.1 GCA_913058025.1 uncultured Myxococcales bacterium
AGATTTCTGCCTGTCTCGTGGGCTCGGAGATGTGTATAAGAGACAGGCCCAGGGCGCGCGAGGCGTTCGAGTCGTCCTTCTTCGACGACTCGAGCGCGCTGGTGCGTTGGTGCGCGGCGCGGGAGTGGGCGAGGGCGGACGCAGCGAGCACGCCGGGGGGCGTGGCAGACGTGCTCGCGAGCGCGTTGTTCGCGCCCGCGGCGATCGAGCGCTCGTGGGCGAGCACGCCGTGGGCGCGGGGACAGGTCGTGGCGGAGAGCGCGGTGGCGATGGCGAGGTTGGGCGGTGAGAGGGCGCGCGTGTACGTCGAGGAGCTCGGCGTGGCGATGTCGGTGGCGGAGCCCATCGGCGCGATCGACATCGCGGAGTCGCTCGTGCTGATCGCGTTCGAGGGGCACCCGCCGCTCGAGCCGTTCACGCAGCTGACGGGGCTTCAGCGGCGCGTGATCGAGGAGCTCGCGGCGTGCGACCGTCCCTGGACGTTCAACGGCAACATGGCCGAGATGCTGAGGTTCTACCACCTGCCCGCGCGGCGAAACCTGCTGCGCGCGTTCATCACGGGCGAGCCCGCCGTCACGTCTTCAAGGGAGGCGACGCGCTGACCCAGTCGCAGCCCTTGCGCCAGTGTGAGCAACCCCACGCGCGCTTGCCGCGGATGACCTTCCCTTCTCCACACCTGGGACAGGTCGTGAGCATCTCGGGGGCGCGGCGCTCGTAGGGTTGTGAGACGACCCCCTTGCCCTCGTCGCGCAGGTTCTTCTTGCTGCCTGACTTTCTGGCGGGCGCCTTCTTCGCGGGCGCCTTCTTCGCGGGCGCTCGGGACTCTTTCTTCGCGGCGGGCTCGGCGCCGGTCGAGTCGTCGGAGCGGTCTCTGGGGGAGTTGTCGAAGACGAGCTTGACCTTACCGAGCTCGTCTAGCTCGAGCGCGGCCTGGAACTGCTTCTTGGTCTTGGTGGAGCGGAAGCCCTTGAGCGTCTTGCTTTGCTTGCCGGACAGCAGGAGCTTGACGAGCTGCTTCGAGATCGAGCGCCCGGCGACCTTCTTGAAGATCACGAACGAGCAGTCTCGCCCTGTGGCGCAGCTGTAGGCCTTGAATCCCTCGCTGACGGGCTGCTTGCAGACCGGGCAGGTGCCCAGGATGTCGGCCTCGGTGAGCTGGGATGGGAGGTCGAGCTTGGTCGAGAGGATGTCGTCGATGAGCGCGGCGGTCAGCTCGCGCGCCTCCTTCATGAAGTCCTCACGCGACATCTCGCCGTGGGCGACCTTGGAGAGCTTCGACTCCCACTCGCCCGTGAGCTCGGGGCTCTTGAGGGCGTCGCTGGGGATCGCGTCCACGAGCGCGCTGCCCTTGGGCGTGGGGACGATGAGCTTGCCCGAGCGGCGGACGTACTCGCGCCGCAAGAGCGTCTCGATCGTGGAGGCGCGGGTGGCCGGCGTCCCGAGGCCCGACTCCTTCATCGCGCGGCGCATCTCGGCGTCGTCGAGGCCTCGCCCCGCGCGCTCCATCGCCCCGAGGAGCAGGTCCTCGGAGTAGCGCTTGGGCGGCTTGGTCTGGCCCTCGTGCAGGCGAGACTTGTCCACGGGGTACGTCGCCTTGAGGTCGATGCGCGGGAGCGTCGAGTCGGCGCTCGATCGCTTGCCCTTGCTGGCGTAGCGCGCCGGCGGCTCGACCTCTTGCCAGCCCGCGATCTTTCGCACGCGGCCCTTCGTCACGAACATGTGCTTGGTGAGCACGGTCGTCTCCGCGCGCGTGGTCGCGAAGACGGCGTCGGGGAAGAACGCGCCGATGAACCGGCGCGCGACGAGCTCGTAGATCGTGGACTCGTCCGCGCTCAGCGTGCTCAGCTTGGGCGTCTTGTCGGTGGGGATGATGGCGTGGTGGTCGTTGACCTCGGCGTCGTTGACCACGCGCTTGGTGATGCGCAGCTTGGGCGCCGCGGTGAGCTTCTGCGCCATCGGCGCCCAGGCGCCCACGCCGCACGCCTTGATCGACGCGTCGAGCCCCTTGACCATGTCCGTGGTCAGGTGGTTCGAGTCCGTCCTCGGGTACGTGAGCAGCTTGTGGCGCTCGTAGAGCGCCTGCACCACGTCGAGCGTGTGCTGGGCCGAGAACCCGAAGCGCTTGTTCGCCAGGCGCTGGAGCGAGGTCAGGTCATGGAGCAACGGTGGCCGCTCCTTGATGTCCTTCTGGACGAGCTTGGTGACCTCGCCCTCGCCGCCCTCGATCGCCTCGAGCACGGCCTCGGCGTCCTCTTTCTTGTCGAACCGGTCCTTGCCACCCCGCTTGGCCGTCCAGCACCCGTCGTACGTGCGCGCCTGGTCGGGCGTCTCCTGCTCGCCGGCGTCGAACGTCGCGTAGATCTGCCAGAAGGTCTCGGGCGTGAACTCCTCGATCTCGCGCTCGCGGTCCACGATCATCGCCAGCGTGGGCGTCTGGACGCGCCCCACGCTCATGAGGTCGTTGTTCGCGCCGGAGGCGCGCCCCTGGATCGTCATCGCGCGCGTCGCGTTCAAACCCACCAGCCAGTCCGCCTCCGAGCGGCAGCGCGCCGCGTCGGCGAGCGCGTCGCGCTGCCGAAGGTCGACGGGGAGCTCGATCTGGACGGGCTGCCCGAGCTGCTCGCGGTCCCCGAGCCCGACGGCCGCGCCGTCGGCCGCATCCTCAAGCTCTGCTCGGGCTACGTCGACATCCTCACGCGCACCGGGAAGGCGCGGACGAGCTGGCGGTGCGGGGCCTGGAGCTCGGGGAGCGCGAAGCTCGAGGGAGAGACGGAGGCGCGGAGCTCGTCGAGGACGAGCCCGCGGAGGGCTTCGGCGGCGGCGAGCGAGATGTCGGCGGCCTCGACGAGCGCCTCGAGCGTGTCGACGGCGAGCGCGCTCATGCCGAAGGGACCCTGGGCGCGGTCCTCGAACAGGTGGACGAGGCCGGAGGCGTGGATCGCTTCGGCGGCGTGGCTGGGGGCGAAGCCGTTGACGGGCCTCGTGACCTTGAGCTCCATGGGCCTCCCTCGAGGGCGTTGGCGTGGGTGGGGACATGATAGTGCGGCGGACGGAAAGATGCGAGCGGGGTGGACTGTCTCTTATACACATCTCCG
>CAJXPN010000841.1 GCA_913058025.1 uncultured Myxococcales bacterium
CGAGATCTACACAGGGTAGATCGTCGGCAGCGTCAGATGTGTATAAGAGACAGGGTGCGGGTGCATCTGCGAGAACGAGACCTCTCGCCAGTCGTCGTCGCCGTCGAACGCGGTGAACCAGGTCGAGTCCAGGTCGCGGTCGGGGTGGACGCCGGACTGGCGACCGTGGCGGGAGTACATGTGGTAGAGGCCGCGATCGACGATGGTGTAGTCGCCCAGGACGAGGTCGCTGAACGGGCGATCCTGGGTGATGAGGTAGGCGAACAGGCGCGCGGGCTCGTCGTGCGCGGAGCGGCGCTGAGAGTTCGCGCGGAAGTTGTTGCCGTCGATGCGGGTGACGCTGCCGTAGCCGGTGCCGAAGCGGTCGTCGGGGTACATACGGTGGCAGTAGATCATGCCGGGGCCGCAGCCGCACCCCTGAATGCCGGGCTTGACCCAGTTGAGCCCGACACTGGCGATCCCGCAGTCTCCGTCGGCCTCGGTGGGGCTCGAGTTGAGGGCGACGCCGATGACGGAGACGCTCACGAGCGGGTTCCACCAGGGCGTGACCTGGCCGATATCGGCCGTCGGGTCGTTGCAGATGTCGCCCGGGTCGCCCTGGTTGCCGAAGATGCCGATGGAGCCGGCGTGCAGGGTGTCGTCGGCGCAGACGTCGGAGTGGGAGCTCACGGAGGAGCGCCAGACGGGGTTGGAGCGCGGGAACTGGGGGAACGGCATGTAGGCGTGGCCCCAGTCGACGAGTTGGTCGTGGAAGGGCTCGGAGCCGAGCAGCGCGTCGACCTCGTCCTCGATGAAGGAGTCGGGGTCGGCGGCGGCCAGCAGCGCCTCGTAGCGCCCGACGTCGGGCTCGCGGTGGGTGAGAGTGAGGTGGGCTCGCCGCAGGCGCCGCGTGGGCGAGAGCTCCTGGGCCGTGGCGAGCGTTGGGGCGAGCGTGGCGAGGGCGAGGGCGAGGATGATGATCTGGAGCCGAGTCTTCATGAGAGCACCCCCTGGATGGTGCCGGCGCCGCCGGGGATGAAGTGGTCCTCGATCCCGAGGCCTTCGAGCGCGGTGCGGATGACGTCTGCGCTCTTGGGCGGGCGCGTGATCGGCTCGGACTCGCCCTCCTCCAGGATGGAGACGGCCGCGCCGTTGGGGCCGACGCCTCCCATGGGGATGCCGGTGAAGTCGTAGTTGCCGATCATCCGGTTGGGCGCGACGCCGCCGCCGGCGAAGATCGTGGAGGTGATGGGCCAGTGGTCGCAGGTGTTCGAGGTGGGCCACGTGCGCGCGAACTCACTGAAGACCAGCACGAGCGTGTCGTCGAGCATGCTGCGGCCGTCGCCAGCCGGCGTGGCCTTCATCTCACCGAGGAAGCGACCGATGCCGTCGAGGAGCGAGCGGTTGTAGAGGAACTGAGCGGCGTGGCCGTCTCCGTGGTTGTCGAAGCGGAAGCCCCCGAGGCCGCGTAGGCCGACCGAGATCGAGCTGGTGACGTCGGCCTTCATGAGCTTGAGCGCGAGGTCGAAGATCGTCTGGTAGCCGCCGCCCGAGTCACTGGAGATGCCGTTGCCGTGCATCATGCCGTAGGGCGTCCAGCTCTGGGGGATCCAGAACGGCTTGGGGAGGTGCTCCCAGCCAGCCTGGGACTCGACGGCGGTGATGACGTCCTGCGCGAGCTGGTTGGAGACGCCGGAGAACATCTCGAACATCGACTGCATGAACGCGTCGGTGGGGGCGTTGGAGTTGGCGGCGATGGCGCGGAGGCGGTCGAGGTTGTGGCGCTCCATGGCGTTGACGCCGATGGGGGAGGCGACGACGCCGTGGTAGTCGGGCACGTCCTCGACGACGCGGCTGCGCAGGCCCTCCCAGGCGAGGTCGGGGCGCTCGGACATGGCGAACCGGAGCGCGTCGGCCGTCGAGAGGACGGTGGGCGAGCCCTCGGGCGCCAGATCCAGCGGCACGGGCACGGGCGCGTTCCCGAGCGCGACGGCGGGCACGGGGCGGGTGTCGAAGTAGGTCTCGTAGAGGCGCTGCGCGACGACGGAGTGGATCGAGGGCGCGCGGTAGGACGCGCCGGCGGCGCCGCACATCGCCGAGATGAGGCCGCCCTCGTGGGAGGCCGTGCCCATGTCGACGCCGTGCACGACGCTCAGGTTCTCGTGGAGGCCGTACTGCCGGTACGCCCACATGTGCGGCGCGGTGTTCTGGCCCGTCCGGGGGTCTGCCGCGCCCGAGGAGAGCGCGGCCTCGTCCCAGAGGTGGGGCACGCGGAGGCGCTGGAATGCGGGGTCGAGGGGGTCGGGCGCGTCGCCGGAGCCGTCGAGGTTGCGGATCTGCTCGGGCGTGAAGAACGCAGGCTCGCCCGAGGAGCGCGAGGGCGCAGGGATGCGGTCCAGGATGTCCTGCCGACCGAGCGGGCAGAACGCGTAGGCGGGCATCCAGCCGCCGTCGACCCAGAGCGTGAGCAGGCGCGTGGGGCGATCCCCGCTGGCCGCGTGGGCGCGCTTCCCGCCGCGCCATCCCATCGAGGAGAGCAGCGCGAGCTGGCCCGCGCCCAGACTCGCCATGAGCATCTGCCGTCGCGTCATCTTCATACGGTTCATCTCAGTACACCAGCCACATGGGGTCACGAACGAGCGACGCGCACACCGCGACCCAGGCGGTCGCGGGGTCCTCGGAGAGGACGTAGCTCTGGTAGATCGAGGCGTAGTTCGCGTCGACCTCGGCGGGGGTCGCCACGTGCCCCCAGAGGCGCAACATCAGGTAGGCGATGTTGTCCTTGATCTGCTCGGGCGTGGCGCCCTCGAGCTGACCCTGCTGGACGTGCCGGAAGAGCGCGTCGTTGCCAGGCTTCTCCACGGCGATGCGGCACCAGGCCTGAGAGACCTGGACGATCGTCTGACCGAAGGTCGGAGACAGGGCGTCGTTGGCGCGCGTGCCGAGCAGGTAAGACTCACCGCCCAGCGCGTACCACCGGCGCGCGGCGCCGAGGTTGAACGGGTCGATGTTCACACCGGAGGTCAGCCGCCGGACCGTGTCGGGGCTCCAGATGGGGTAGCGACTGTCTCTTATACACATCTCCGAGCCCACGAGACAGGCAGAAATCTCG
>CAJXPN010000842.1 GCA_913058025.1 uncultured Myxococcales bacterium
GAGATTTCTGCCTGTCTCGTGGGCTCGGAGATGTGTATAAGAGACAGGTTCTGCGCCGACGCCACGGACGGTGCCATCGACACGCTCAGCGCCAACGCCAACGCCATCCCCTTCGCCCACTTCTTCGTACCTGAGGTCTTCATCACGTGCTCCTTTGTCTCGTTGACGAGGAGAAACATAAAGACACCCAGTGCCACAATCAACCCCAAAAGACACCGAGGAGCAAAAAAAGCGGGCCCGGTCGAGCTTCACCTCCTTCTGACCGACCCCCTCGCCGTAGCGTTGGTCGCGGTGACCGTCGAGCCGGGCGAGGACTTGGGCGTCGACACCGCCTTCTCCGTCACGCTCGACCGCGAGCGCTGATCACCACTCGACCGGCTCGCCGGCCCAGTCGAAGAACGACCCGGTGTGCTCGGGGCCGAGCCCGTCGAGGACCTCGAGGAGCTGGCGCGCGGCGCGCTCGACCTCGAACAGCTTCCCCTCGGGGACGCCCTGCTGGAACGGCTCGGACAGGCCCGTGTCCACGGTCCCGGGGTGGAGCGCCACGCACAGCAGCTCCGGCGCGCGGCGCGCCAGCTCGATCGACGCCGTGCGCGTGATCTGGTTCTGCGCCGCCTTCGACGCGCGGTAGCCGTACCAACCACCCAGGCGGTTGTCGCCGATGCTGCCCACGCGCGCCGACAGGTTGGCGATCACGGCCCGGCGCCCGTGGCGCATCAGCCCGTGGAGGTGCTTGATGACGAGCGCCGGGCCGATCGCGTTGACCTCGAAGCTGCGGCGCATGTGGGTCATGTCGAGGTCCCGCAACGACTTCTCGGGGCGCATGCCCAGCCGCTCGTCGTGCAGCAGCCCGGTGACGTTGAGCAGCAGGTCGAGCTCGCCCGAGCCGTCCTTCACGCGGCGCGCGGCCTCGGCGATCGCGGCCTCGTCGGTCACGTCCATCGCCACGCGCTCGAGCCGTTCGCCGAACTCCGCGCGCAGCCGCGACAGCCCGTCCGAGCGGTGCGGGCTGCGCGAGCTCGCCCACACCCTGGCGACCCCCTCGTCCCGGAGCAGCAGCTCCGTGAGGCCCAGCCCGATCCCACGGCTCGCGCCCTGGACGAAGGCCACCACCGGCTGCTCGAAGCTCTCGACCACGCTCTCCATCGCACCACTCCTCACCGGCAGGTCACCCGCCGCGTCACCGTTGAGATTCGACGGGTGCGCCAGCGGGTGCGTTGCCACGCGACGACTCTGCGTGCCATCGTCCGCCGAGAGGACCCCATGAACCACCACGAGGAGGCACCATGAAGATCGACCCCTGGCGCACGCTCACCCGACGCTCCGTGCTCGAGACCCCCATCTTCGAGGTCGGCTCGGCGAGCCGACAGCACCCCGACCGGGACACGCCCTCCGAGTTCTGGTGGGTCTCCCCGCCGGACTGGGTCAACGTCGTCGCGCTCACGCCCGAGGGCGAGGTCGTGCTCGTGCGCCAGTACCGCCACGGCGCCGACGCGGTGACGCTGGAGATCCCGGGCGGGCAGCTCGACGCGGGCGAGGAGCCGCTCGTCGCGGCCGCCAGAGAGCTGCGCGAGGAGACAGGGTTCGTGTGCGACTCTCTCGAGGTCATCGGCGCCATCGAGGTCAACCCGGCCTTCATGACCAACCGGTGCACGACCGTGCTTGGCCGCGGCGCCCGCCAGACCGCCGACCAGGAGTTCGACGAGCACGAGGAGCTCGCCGTCGAGCTCAAGAGCGTCGGCGCGTTCTTCGAGGCGATCGACTCGGGCGAGATCGACCACGGGATCGTGGTCAGCGCGGCGTACTTCCTGACGCGCGCGCTCGGCCGCTGAGGCGGCCTCGGTTCACGTTGGCACACGTCATGCTCTTGTAGGTCGGCACGCGGCGCACGCCGCGGACCAACGAAACCACACCTGCACCGATGATGGAGCACGACATGAGTGACGCGACGATGAAACCCGCCAGGTCCATGAAGAACGAAGGCACGATCGACCGCGTCGTGCGCGTCACGCTGGGCGTGGCGCTGCTCTCGCTGATGTTCGTGGGCCCGAAGACGATGTGGGGCGCGATCGGGCTGATCCCGCTGCTCACCGGCCTCGTGGGCTTCTGCCCGCTCTACCGGATGGTCGGCCTGAGCACGTGCAAGGAATGCGCGACGGAGTGAACGCGTCGCGCGGGGCGCAGAAGGTGCGCCCCCGGCGCGGAGGGTGGGCGGAGCTCAGAAGAAGTCGGGTGACTCCTCCTCACCGCCCATGCCCTCGCCCTCGATCGTCCAGATCTCGCGGCCGGTCTTGAGGACCTTGCGCATGATCTCGACGCGGCTGACGCCCTCGCGCTCGGCCATCGTGATGAGCGACTGCTCGTCCTCGGCCGTCCCGTCGCAGTACCCGAACGGTTTGTCCGAGCGCGGCGCCTTGATCATGACCTGAAGTTGGCCTTTGCCCCACTTCGTGTCGGTGTCGTTGTTCTGCTCGTAGATCGCCATGTCGCTCACTCCTTGAGAGAGGCTTTGGTAGCGCCCCAAGTGTGGGGACGCAGGCTCCCACGTCAACGCCCCTTTCGATCGTGATGCGCTGACACTGAAAATGAATCCTCGGCGGCCTCGTCCTCGAACGCGAAGACGACTTCCCCCTCTGCCGACGCGCCGGCGGCACCCAAGGCGCCCGACTCGGCGCGCACGGACAGCGCTCCCCCTTCGTCGGGAGCGCTGACGTCGAGCCCGCCCGCGAGGTCGCCGTGCGCGGCGTGGGTCACGCGCTGCGCCTCCTCCTCGGCGGCGACGCGGTCGGTCGACGGGTTCATGCCGGCGACGTCGAGCCCGAGCAGCAGCAGCGAAGCCAGGCCGCTCAGCCCCACGAGCGTCATCGCCGCGGTCACGCCCAGAAAAGGGTCCTGTGTGACCGCGCCAGCGAGCCCTCCCGTGATGATCCCGAACCCGAGGGTCACTCCGAACGCCATGAGCGCGCGCGGGAGCGCGCTGCGCACGCGCGCCCAGACCGAGAGCCGCGGGGACACGCCGAGCCGCGTCACAGCGGTCATGTACCTGTCTCTTGTACACATCTGACGCTGCCGACGATCTACTCTGTGT
>CAJXPN010000843.1 GCA_913058025.1 uncultured Myxococcales bacterium
ACAGGAGCCCGGCGGCCAGTTACCTGGATTCGGAGCGGTTGTTCGAGGACTTCGGCTTCAGCATCGCCTTCCAGCTCAACGTGGGCTACCGGTTCTGAGGGCCAGCGCCTCCTGAGCCGACGAACCCGGGTAGCAGCTCTGCGCGACGCCGCCGTCGACCTCGGCGTCACGTGCTCTCGCCCGGGCGCAGCGCCTCCTCGAGCCAGACCAACGCCTGGGCCGCGCGGTCCTCGAGCCAGTCTCCGGCCTCCCCTGTCCCCGCGCGATCACCCACGATGATGTACTCGAGGTCCGCGTCGAACTGGACGAAGACGTCCGGGGCGTGGACCGCCACGAGGTAGAGGTCGCCCCCCACGGGCCCGGTGCCCTTGTGGGCGTAGGCGACGCCGCGCTCCCCTAGCTCTTGTTCTGCCCACCGGGTGACGCGCGCGGCGTCTTCGAAGAAGGATGGGGTCAGTGACTCGAGCCGCCGCCAGAACTCCTCTCGGGAGCAACGGGCACCCTCCAACGAGGAGAGCTTCTCAAACGCTGTCTTCATACAAGGCTCCGCAGATGAGGGACGTCATGTGTCGCGCTCGAACACCCGCGCCCGCGGGTCGTTCATCGTGAGCGAGGCGCGCACCTGGCTGAAGGAAAGACGCCGGACTGGATGACGCCCCCGTCCTCGGTGATCGCCTGGACGACGTACCCATCTCCACCCGCCACGGTCTTCACGATGATATGCCCACCGTCAGCGTCGACCAACGAGGCCGACGTGTCTCCGGCGATCGTGACCGCCGTGGTCCAGATGCGCCCGTCCTCCAACCCCTGGGCTTCGATCCGACCGAGCACCTCACCGTGGGGCGAATTGAGGTGCGCGCTGCTGACGCCCATGACGACGTTGCGCGATCGGCCATCGGCGGGTAGCAGGCGGGCCAGCCACGTGGCGTTGGATGACGTCTTTCGGCCGTGGTGCCCGGCGTGCAGGACGTCCACGCCGCGCTCGTCGATGTCGCTGACGCGACCGAGCCTCGAGGCATAGAACGACTCGACGTCGTCCGTGCCGTCGCCACCTCCGGTGATGTCCCCGGTCAGGAGCATCCGGAAGTGGCCATGCCTGGCGAGCGCGACGACGCTGCGCGCGTTCTCGCCGTTCCCATCCTGTGCGTCGAGGGGTTCGACCTCGGTCGCGTAGGAATCGCCAGCCATCTCACCGTTTGCGCCGAGGAACTCGAGCCTGGCCGAGCCCAGCGGCAGAAACGACGTGGCTCGAGCGTCACTCGGATCGAGGATGCTCCCTGCGGCGAGGCCTGAGCAATCAGTGGCGTGGTATGCGCCGGACCATGTGTTCGAGTCGCAACCCGATGGCTCGGCGCCCGCGCACAGTCGAAAACCACGGTTCGCTTCGACAGCTCGGCAGACCTTCTCCATCGTCGAAGGGTTGGCCGCTTCTGTGAGCTCGTAGATACCGCGAAACACGATCTGGCCGGTGAGCGTCACCCGCTCCAACAGGTCAGTGATGCCGTCCGAATGATCCGCATGATAATGCGTCAGCACGATATGATCGATCTCGTCAGCGCTCGCCGAGGGGAAACCCGCAGCCCGCATCTGGTCGGCGAGGCCCTCGAGGACCGAGGCGATGTCGTCGTCGTGAGAGTCGTTGCCCACGTCGAAGGCGACCACCGTGCCTTCGGGACCCACCAACAAGGCCGACTCTCCGATGCTGAAGCCCCCGAGGCCGATCTGGATGTAGAAGAGCTCGCCAGGTTCGGGCGCCACGGCCTCGACGGGCGCGTCTGGCAGTGACGCGCACGTCGCGGACGGCACCTGGGTCGCGTCCGCCGCGTCGGCGCCCTCCAGGCGCGCGTCGGTGGCCGCGCCGGCCTCGCGCTCGCCGCCATCGGCCGCGCCAGACGTGTCGCCCGGGCTCGTCGGGTTGGCCGACTCCCCGGCGCAACCCGCTGCGACCCAGAAGAGCATCGACAGACATGAAGCGCTAAGTGATCTCTGCGGCATGTGGCACACCAGGGTTCGAGGGGCTCGCAGGCGACATCTTGTCGCACTGTCTGACCTGGGTGAAGCCCGACCTGTGCGTTGACCGCAACCACTCAGGCTTTGCCAGGCGCTCAGAGCGTCTCGAGGTAGGCCGTCAGCGCGTCGAGGTCGCCGTCGTTCAGGTCCTGCACGTCGCCGTGCGTGTCCCCGCCGCAGCCTGGCTCGAAGCGCGCGCGCAGCGTGTCGGCGCAGCCGGTGTGGATGAAGGAGCTGCGGTGGATGACGCCGCGGAGCGTGGGGGTCTTGATCCGCCCGCCGGTGCCCACGTCGTAGAACTGGTGGTCGGTGAGGTTGGCGCCGGAGTGGCAGCCGCCACATCCCGTGGTGTCGAAGAGCTCGGCGCCGCGGGCGACCAGCGCCGCGCGCTCGGGCGAGGGCGTGACCCCGGGCTCGGGCTCGAGCTGCCCGAGCCAGTCCCGGATCGAGGCGGCGTCCCCCTCCTCGATGGCGAAGCCGCCCATGCGCCTCGAGAAGACGTCGCCCATCAGCGCCGTCATGCCCTCGAACTCGCCGTCCCAGTGCAGCTTGCCCTCGACGCCCGCGCGCAGCGTCTGCGTGCGCCGCCTCCGCTCGATGATGTTCCCCTCCGTGTCCTCGAACGTGAAGTCCCACGTGTGGCCGTCCGAGCCACCCCCAGGGTGGCAGCTCGCGCACGCGATGCATGCGCTCGTCTGCCCATGGAATATGACGTGTCCCAGGTGCGCCCGCGAGCCCTCGAACAGAGTGATCTGACCTTGACGTGGACCGCGCACCGACAGGTCCTCCCCGCGCGTGAGCACGTACAGATCGCCCGACTCCATGCGCTCCATCGCCAGCGCGTTGCCCGCGGTGTGCACCTCGGGTACGCACGAGTCGGGGTCGAACCGATCGGTGCCTCGCGCGTTCAGACCGGTGAGGTTCGTGGCCGCTGAGAGCGCCGACACACCGCACGGGAGCAGCTCGATGTCGACGGGTAACGGGCCGCTGGGCGAGCACGACGTATCGACGTACATGGGATGACGATGGCCGATCGTCCCCAACTCCACGATCGCCGTCATCGAGCTCACGGCTG
>CAJXPN010000844.1 GCA_913058025.1 uncultured Myxococcales bacterium
AGACAGTGGCGGCCATGCGCACGAAGGTGTCGCCGTCGCGCAGGCCGGCGTCGATGATTTCGATCTCCTGGGCGTTCGCGTCGCCGGTGACGTGCTGCCCGAGAAGGCGCAGGCAGATGGCGCGCTCGGTGGCGTCCTTGGTGATGCGCGCGTGCGCGGTCGCGACGACGCGTGCGCGCGGATCTCCGAGCTGTTGGAGGAGCTGGAGGCCGAGCGTGGGGCCGTTGTAGCCCTCGCGGATGAGCTGCGCGGCGAGCTCGAAGGCGTCGTCGCGCTCGAGCAGGGCGTTTATGTAGAAGGTGCGCTGTGCGTTGGAGGCGCCGCGGATGTGGTTGAGGAGCTCGTCGCCGGGGAGCTCGGAGCGCAGCCCGTCGTGTGAGGAGCCGGAGGCGTCGAGGGCGAGCAGCGCGAGGCGCGCGCGGTCGGAGACGAAGTCCTCGGGGTCCTTCGACGCCTCCTCGATGAGGGGGCGCGCGCGCGCGTCGCCGAAGCGGCCGAGCGCCTCGACGGCGTAGCCGCGCACGAAGATGTCGTCGTCCTCGCGCACGGCCATGATGAAGTCGAACATGCGCGAGGCGTGCTCGGGCTGCGCGAGCTCCATGATGGCCTTCATGGCGAAGCCGCGCGCGTCGGAGTCCGCGAGCTCGCCGCGGCGCTCGAACACGAAGCGCATGAGCGGGCGGATCGCCCTGGTCGAGCCCATGCCACCGAGGGCGCGGACGACGCCCTCACGTGAGCGCGGGCCGATGAACTCGATGTTGGCGGCGAGCGTGTCGATGGCGTCGGGTCCCATGGATGTGAGCATGTCGATGACGGCGGCGCGCTCGTCGGCGTCGGGTGACTCGAGCCGGTCGACGAGGCCAGGGATGTTGTCGTGCATGGAGCTCACGCGGGATCCTGTCGTGTGGGCGCGGCGCGCCGTGTTCGTGTGTGGACGGCCGAAACTATAGACGCGCGCGCGCGCTGCGCCAAGGCGACCGCGCGTCGAGCGGGGCGTGTTCGTTCGCCCGAGTCGATGTTCTTCGTGGTGATTCTCCGTTTCTCCTGGCGTTTCGAAGTGCGCTAGGCTCGGAGCCACGTTCACGAGAAGTCACAGCGGGGGGCCGAGAGGCGGGTCATGGGAGAGTTCAGGGGCGCGCTCAAGCGCGTGAAGAGGGTCGATCTTCCGGGGGGCATCGTGGTGATCGATACGCCGCGAGAGTCGCCGTTGATGACGTGGTCGAGCCGCTGGCAGAAGGCGTGGGATTGGATGTTCGACGTCCCGCTGCTGGGTGACATGATGCGGCATCAGGAGAGGCGCCAGATCATCAAGAGCTCTCGTGGGGCGTTGTGGTTCACGGTGATCGTGCTCGGCGCCTACGCCTCGTTCTTGTTCTACCTGGGCAAGATGATCCCGGGGATCTCGATGGCGGCGGTCGTCGCTGCGTCGGCGCTGTTGCTCGCGTGGCCTCGGCTGTTCCGCAGCCAGCTCGAGATCGGCCCGCGCGGGTGGCTGGTGCGTCACCGTTCGCCGTGGGGCGCGAAGCAGATCGCGAGCGGGCGGCTTCAGGAGCTCGGGTCGTATGAGATCGAGCAGCTGGACACGAGGCGGCTTCAGGAGTCCGGCGCGGAGATGGCCGACGACCGGGTCTGCCTCTACATGGAGCATCTGGGCGGCAGGACGATGATCTCGAGCGGGTTGAGTTCGGTCGAGGCGGAGTGGGTGATCCGGCAGGCGGATGGGGTCAGCGGTCGCGCGTTGTCTGGCCCTGCGGCGCCCAGGGCGTTGCGGTGAGGAGGGCGTGCGCCATGAGCGTGAGCGCCCACGCGAGCGCTTGACACCTGGAAAGCGAGCGCGCGAAGGTTGTGGACTTCACCACAGATCCTCGAGCGCGAGCGGAAGCGATGGCCCACGACGAGAGCACGCGCCCCGATGGGGCGGCCCCGCCGCCCCCGGCAGACGCCGGGAGCACGATGGAGCTCGACATCGGTGAGATCTCGGATCTCTTCGTGATGAGCGCGTCCGGAGTGAGCGCTCAGCAGGTGTACTCGCCGGCGGACATGACGATGGCGGCGATGGGGGACTTGTTCCTCGACGCCGGCGGCGTCGAGGAGTCCGAGATCGACGAGGGGACGGCCGCGGAGGTCCTCGAGACGCTCTCCACGTTGCAGTCGCGGGACATCTCGGAGGTGTTCGACGCCCGCGAGATCGACGCGATGTGGGACACGCACACGGGCGCGGTCGAGCTGGACGAGGACGACCTCGAGATCCTCGAACTCGACGAGATCGAGGAGCTCTCGCAGCTCGGCGAGCGGCTCGAGTCGAGGGGGGGCGCGCTCGACACGTTCGATGTCACGGGGATGAAGATCGTGAACGCGGCGGCGCTCGGGCCGCACGCCTTCGGTGGCGCGGGCGTGGAGCGCGCGCTCGACCCGCTGGCGAGCGCGGCGTCGGTCGAGTCCGAGGAGATCGCGTTCCTGGAGTCGGGGATCTTCGAGATCGACGAGGACGAGGAGCGCGTCCACCGCGTCCACGCGCCGCGACCGCCCGGCGCGGCCGAGGTGCGCCAGCAGCTCCGCGTCCGGCTGGACACGGTCGGCGGGAGCGTCGAGATGCGCGCGCCATGGGCGAGGCTGGCTGCGGAGCTGCGCCTGGAGATCGGCGCCGAGGTGGACGACGCCCGGCGCTCCTCGTACCTCTACGTGTTCGCGTGGTTGCTCCGACTTCATGGCCCCGCTGGCGAGGCGGCGGCGCTCAAGCTCGAGGACGCGATCAGCGGGATGCTCCCGACGTTCAGGCCGGCGCTGCTCGAGGGCGTGGCGCGCGCGTGGCGAGAGGACGAGGAGGAGTTCTGGTTGTCGCTCGAGGCGCTCAAGGCGCACGACGCCACGGCGCAGGTGCCCCACGCGCAGCTTCGCCGCGCGGCGCTCGTCGCGGGCCGGTTGATCGAGGGTTTGGTGGGCGCGTCTCGCCCGCCGACGGCGCAGCTCGAGGCGGAGGCGTCGAGGCTGGGCTCGGTCGCCGGGATCGTGGCGACGGGTTTGATGGCGCACCGAAAGGACGACATGCTGTCTCTTATACACATCTCCGAGCCCACGAGACAGG
>CAJXPN010000845.1 GCA_913058025.1 uncultured Myxococcales bacterium
ATCTACACAGAGTAGATCGTCGGCAGCGTCAGATGTGTATAAGAGACAGCCTCGAGAGCCCACCGAGCACGCTCGGCAACGCCCCATCCATGCCCGCGACCACGATGAGTATCCCCGCCGCCTCGATCCTCGGCAGCTCGGGGATCAGCCGGTTGAGGCCAGCCACGCCCACATCGAAGAGTACGGAGGTCGGGTTCCCCAACAACGCGCTCACCGAGGACGCCTCGCGCGCCACCGGCACGTCCAACGTCCCCGCAGACACGACCAACACCTCAGGACGCCTCGTGTCCGCCTCTGGCGGCTTCGTCGCGAGAACCCTCCCCACCGAGTCGTGGTGGAACGACGCGACGACCACCTCACCCAGCTCCTCGAGCACGTCCTTACCCACGCGCGTCGCGATGATCTGACGCCCCTGGGACGCATACTCCTTCATGATCTCGGCGACCGCCTCCGGGTTCTTCCCCTCCGCGAGGATCACCTCGGGGATACCCACCCTGGCCTCACGGTCTGCGTCGAACCGACCAATCGTAAACGCCTCGAAGGGCGCGCGAGAAACCTCGGCGAGGACATCGTCTTCGGCCATCTCTCCCCTCTTGTATGCGCTCAGCAAGTCCCTCAAACGCTCCGACATCTTCTCGCTCCTTGTCTTGTATCCTGTGGGGTTGGCGGGCCGGCAATTGTCGCATAGGCTCCTGTCTACGCACACTGCGGAGGACCCAACACATGCGACATGTACACCTCGAAATGATCGGCGGCCTCGCCGGTGACATCTTCCTCGCCGCGTCCATCGACGCTGGCCTCATCACAGCCGAAGAGCTCCAACGCAACCTGAGGCTCGTAGGACTGGGGGACGTCGAAGTCATAACCGACCGCGTCACACGTTGCGGCATCGCCTCGACCCACCTGAGCTTCTCCGGCTGGGATCCTGTACACGAAGCCGACCATCGTCACCTCACAGAAATCGAAGCAATGATCTCGGCGAGTAGCCTGGATGACGGAACCAAGGCCCGCGCCACCGCGATGTTTCGCGACCTGGGCCGCGCCGAATCCGAGATCCACGGCGTTCCCATGGACCACGTGCACTTCCACGAGGTCGGCGCCGTCGACTCGATCCTCGACTTCGTCGGCGCCGCGCTCGTGCTCGAGCGCGCCCACTCGACCTGGTCACACGGCCCCATCCCCCTGGGGCACGGAACCATCCAGACCGACCACGGTCCGCTCCCTGCGTTGGCACCGGCGACAGCTCGCCTCCTCCATGGGTTCACGCTCGAGCCAGTTGACGTCGCGGCCGAGCTCATCACGCCCACCGGCGCCGCGATCCTACGCGCACTCGATGCGACCGAGCTGCCCGCGTCGCTGACCCTCTCAACCGATGGTTACGGCGCCGGCACCAAGGACTTCCCCAAACGCGCCAACGTCGCGCGGCTCGCGGTCTACGACGGCGCCGACGCTCGAGCAGCGTTCGAACGTGACACAATCAGTCGACTCGAGGCCGACATCGACGACCTCTCCCCAGAGGTCCTCGCCTACACCGAGAGCCTCCTGCTCGAGGCAGGCGCCCTCGACGTCGTGCGCTCCCCCGTGACCATGAAAAAGGGCCGTACCGGCATCCGCATCTCCGTTCTGTGTGAGACGACAGAGACCGACAGGATCGCCGACGTCCTGTTCTCGGAGACCTCGACATTCGGATTACGCGTCGAACGTATCGAACGCATCAAACTCAGGCGACGCATCGAACGCGTCAGCACCTCATGGGGACCCGTCCGCATAAAGATCGGCTCCTGGGGTGACAAGCTCAAGGCGTCACCCGAGTATGAAGACTGCGCCGCGCTCGCGCGCGCCCACGGCGTCCCCCTGACGCATGTCATGGACTCGGCGCGCTCCGCCTGGAGCGCCCAGAACGACGGAGACGCGTCATGAACCGTATCGGCATCGCTGGCCTCGGGCCTCAGGTACCAGGCCTCCTCTCGCTCCTACAGGAGACAAAGACCGACGCCGCCCTCTGGGACCTCGACGACATCGAGTCCGACTTCGGCTCTCCACGCGTAGGCCTGGACGTCCTCGCCGACACCCCGGTCATCTTCTTCTGCCCGCCGATCGGGCGCGCGCGAGAGGTCGCGCGCGAGCTCGGTGAGATCGTCACGGGCCAACACGTCCTCATCCACTTCACCCGTGAGCTCGAGCCCGACCGGCCTGGAGTCACGCTGTCTCGACTGCTCCGCCAAGAGACCGCCACACACCGCCTCGGCTTTCTCACCGGACCCATGCGCCACGACGACATCGCAAAGGGAATGAGCGGCGCCGGCGCCTGCTCTACCAACTTCCCCGAGGTCCAAGAGCTCCTCTCGGACATCCTCGTCTCCCAACGCTTCCGACTCTACAAGAGCAGCGACATACTGGGCTCCGAGCTCGCGGCGTGCCTCACGCGCGCGATCGCGTTCGTCGGCGGAATCGCCCACGAACTCCAGCTCGGACCCTCCATCGGCTCCACCCTCTTCACACGAGGGCTCGCCGAGACGTCGCACGCCGTGACGCGCCTGGGCGGCCAGCCGCGCACGACCTTCGGCATGGCTGGCTCGGGCAACCTCTTCATGGACATCCACGGTGACGGAAGCCGAGAGTTTCGCCTCGGCCGAGAGGCAGCGCGCCATGGCTCCCTGACCCCCATCATCGAGGACGGCGCCTCTGCCACGACAATTGCCTCACTCGAGCGCACCAACGACCTCGCGCTCTCCGTCGGCAAGGGCAACGAGGACCTCGGCATCTTCCGAGCCGTTCGGGGCCTCATCAACGGCGAGATGAGCATCATGGTGGCCATCGAGTACCTCATGAACCTCCCCGTGTTCGACGACTGATTACCCGCCCTCCTTCAAATACCAAGAAACGAAGAAGACCCGAGCGCGCCGCAGGCGAGCTCGGGTCTTCTTCTGCGTAGCTCCTGCGCGAAGCTCCTGGAGGAGAGGGCGCACAAGAGCAAGAACGCAAAGAGCCGAACCATCTTGCGATGGTTCGGCTCTTTACAAACTAAATGGTCGGCGGCGACCTACTCTCCCACAACGTCACCGTTGCAGTACCAT
>CAJXPN010000846.1 GCA_913058025.1 uncultured Myxococcales bacterium
TACACAGAGTAGATCGTCGGCAGCGTCAGATGTGTATAAGAGACAGGTGGAGAACCTCCCCATGAGGCGCGCGGCGAGGATCTTGCGCTTCGGGTCGGGGCTCGAGAGGGACGCCGCGAGCGGCGCGAGCGCGTCGAGGCGGTGGCGTGAGACCGCGCGAGTGAGGTTTGGCTTGAGCCTCCTGTCCTTGCACGCGCCGAGCGCGCCTTCTTCGGAGAAGTCGCACTCGGCCACGGCGCGGTCGAGCAGGGCGTCGAGCTCCTGCGTGGCGGTGGGCGGAGGCGCCTTGTCCTTCTTCTGCGTTGGCTTCTGCGCGGCGCCGGTGGTCTGCGCGGTCGCGTCGGCGGCGGCCGGTGGCTCGGTCGCGTCGGGTTTGCACGCCAGGAGCGTGAGGAGCGAGGCTGCGAGGGCGAGTGTGCGGGCGCGCATGTCGGTGCTCGTGGTCGAGAGCGGCGTGGCGTGTGTGATGAGATGAAGAGTGTGCGTGTGTGGGGGTGGCGTCAAGGGCAGCAGGAATGGAGCGAGGCCGCGGCCGGGTTGGCTCGCGGGCGGCGTTGACTTCGAGGGCGATGCGCGCCACAACCGGGTGCGACGTGCCGGCTCGGCGCGTGAGCGCGGTGCTCGAAGGCAGGAAACCGGGTGGCCCCGAGCGGGCCTAATCAGAAGGAGCGGGCGAGATGGCGGCAGAGACAGGCGACGTGTTGGGGGAGCTCGAGTGGCGTGGGTTCGTGCATCAGCGCACGCATGAGCAGGAGTTGGACGCGGCGCTCGCCGAGGGCTCCTTGACGCTCTACTGCGGCTTCGATCCTACTGCGGACTCGCTCCACGTGGGCAGCCTCGTGCCGATCATGGGCCTGGCGCACTTCAGGCGCGCCGGCCACTCGCCCGTGGCGCTCGTCGGCGGCGCGACCGGGATGATCGGCGACCCGTCGGGCAAGAGCGACGAGCGCAACCTGCTCGACGCGGCCCAGATCGCGCTCAACCTCGAGGGCATCGGCGCGCAGCTGCGCCGCGTGCTCGACCAGGCGCTCGAGCTCCACACCGACGGCGTGGTCGAGGGTGAGGCCGCTGAGATCCCGATCGTGAACAACGGCGACTGGATGTCGCCGTGGACCTTCATCGACTTCCTGAGGGACGTGGGCAAGCACTTCCGCGTCAACCAGATGATCAAGAAGGACTCGGTGAGCGCGCGCATGGAGAACGAGGCTGGCATCAGCTACACCGAGTTCAGCTACATGCTCATCCAGGCCTACGACTTCCTGCACCTGAACCGCACACACGGCTGCTCGCTCCAGATCGGCGGGTCGGACCAGTGGGGCAACATCACCGCCGGCACGGACCTCATCCGCCGCACGGAGGGGAGCCAGGCGTTCGGGCTCACGTTCCCGCTGTTGGCGACGAGCTCGGGCGAGAAGTTCGGCAAGACCGCCGCCGGCGCGGTCTGGCTGGACGCCGACCGCACGAGCCCGTACGCGTTCTACCAGTACTGGCGAAACTGCGACGACGCCGACGTCGTGCGGTTCCTCAAGATGTTCACGTTCCTGACGCAGGATGAGATCGCGGCGCTCGAGGAGGAGGTCTCTTCCGGCTCGAACCGAGGTCAGGTGCAGTCCAGGCTCGCGTGGGAGGTCACCGCGCTGGTCCACGGCGTGGCCGAGGCCGACAAGGCCGTGCGCGCGGCGCGGATGCTCTTCGGCGAGGCGATCACCGACCTGTCCGATCGCGACCTGCGCTCGGTCTTCGCGGACGTGCCGTCGAGCGAGGTCGAGCGCGTCCGGCTCTCCGAGGGCGTCTCGCTTGTCGACCTGCTCGCCGAGACGGGCATGCAGGGCTCCAAGGGCAAGGCCAAGCGGCTCGTGTCCCAGGGCGGCGGGTACGTCAACAACGTGCGCGTCGAGGACGTCGACTACGTCGTGACGCTCGAGGACCTGGCGAGCGAGTCGTTCATCGTGCTGCGCGCCGGGCGCAAGATCTGGCACGTGCTCGAGGTCGTCTGAGGAGCGCTCGGGTCGGTGCACTGGCTGACTGGGTATCGAGACCTCTCGCGGATGCGCCAGCGCGCCGCGTGTCGACCTTTCGACACGCGGCGCGCTCTTCGTTATGCTTCCTTTTCAACGTCTTGGGAGGTCCGAGGGTGATGATGTCGAGGTCGGAGTGGGCGCGGAAGGTGGCGGCGTGTTGTGGCGTGGTCGCGCTGTGTTGTGTAGGCGCGACGTCGGCGTGGGCTCAGGATGAGGACGCGGCGCAAGAGTGGCCCGAGGGGCCGGTGACGCTCGACGTCGACGAGTATTTGGACAGGAGCGGCGTCGGATCCGTGCCGTCGATGACTGCGGAGCAGGCCGAAGAGGTCCAGCGGATGTTCTTGGCGAGGCTCGGCGCGTCGCTGGAGATGAGTCGTGGTCATGCGCTTCGGAGCCTCGTGATCAGCCACGACCAGGCCTCGTGGTTCTGTCAGGAGGAGGGGCAGAAGCCGACGAAGGAGATCAAGCTGAAGATCCGAGCGGAAGGTGCGGGTGAAGCCATCCAGGTTACGAACGTGGGTCGGACCTCTCCATTCAGCGCGTGCGTGGTGCGGCTTCACAGGAGCTGGCTGCAGAAGCCGTATGTTGCCAGCGAGACGTTCGAGGTCGTGTGGGACGTGTCGAAGCCACCCAAGAATATGCCGAAGGACGATCGCTACACGCTCCGCCGTACGATCCAAAAGCTCTGAGCGAACGAGAACTCTTCACGGTCGTGGATGGTGTCTTTGGTGGGCCTCGTCACTGGTATGACCTTCTATGGCCGTTCGGGGAGCGTCCGAGAGGGCGTGACGTGGGGCTTCAAGGAGCGTTCGAGAGGGCGGAGCGTGTGGTGCGGTGCTCTTGGGAGCGTCCGAGAGGGCGGAGAGTTCGTTTCGGGGGCAGAAGCCCCCGCCGCTGGGCCTGCGGCCCTTGGCGCCCCCCGCCTGCGGCGAGGGGCTCCGGACACGGCGGCTGTTCTTGCGTGGAGGTGCGCGTGTCTTTGACGGTTGGAGGAGGCGATGCGGCTGCCCTCCCCGCCGCCGCCCTTCGGGCTTGGCGCTCCCCGCTGGGGAGCT
>CAJXPN010000847.1 GCA_913058025.1 uncultured Myxococcales bacterium
TACACAGAGTAGATCGTCGGCAGCGTCAGATGTGTATAAGAGACAGGTTCTGGAGGGCTCGCCGTCGTCGTTCGAGCGGTCGACGAGCGAGGCGCCGTGCCCCACGCGTAGCCCGTAGCAGACGTGGCGCGCGTCGTGGTGTGTCTTGCGCAGCGCGGAGACGAAGGCCTCGGCCTCCTCGACGGAGTCGACGGGGATGGCGTAGGCGAGGAAGCGGCTGCGGTCGACGACGGTCTCGGACTCGCCCGGCGCGCCGAGCGTCTCATAAGGAGGTCTGGGCATGGTCGTGCTCCGTGGGGGTTGGCGGTGAACCCGGCGCAGAGCGTAGCAGACGACGCGTCAGTCGACGCCCAGCAGATCGTCCCAGAGGTCGCATTTCGCGGCGCGCAGCCCCTGCGCTGCGGTGACCTCGTCGCCCAGGACGAGGTGGTTGTCCCGGGCGGCGTCGTAGGGCTCCCAGGTGAGGCCCTCGGGGTGGTTCGGGTCGCCGCTGGCGAGCGCGGACCACCGGGACATCATCTCCCGCGAGAGCGCGAGATCGGCCTCGCGCGGGGTGAAGAGGGGGATGTCGGAGAGGGTGCCGAAGGCGTGGAGCAGCTCGATGCCGTGGCGCGCGGGGAGTGAGCCGTTGCGTGTCTCCGGGCGGCGCGTGAAGAAGTAGCGGTAGGTGTCGCCGTGGGCGCTGGCGAGGCGTGCGATGCGGCGCGCCGAGCAGGTGAAGCTGGCGTCGGTGAAGACCTGGACGAGCGCGTCCTGGGGCGTGTCGTAGTCGTCGACGGGGTAGAGCGTGAGGATGCGCTCGGCCGAGCCTGGCCCGAAGAACGCGCCGTAGGTGTTCACGAGGTTGGTGTACTGCTGGGCGGTCTGGATCTCGATCGGGAAGATCGACTTGGAGGCGGCCTCCTCGGCGTTCGAGCCGACGACCAGCGGGACGCGGGCGTGGTCGCCGTCGGAGAGGATGTCCCAGGTCGGCCGTGGGAGCAGCGGCGTGCCGGACGCGGGGCCGTAGGTGATGGCGCGCTCGGGGGGCAGGTCACCGCGCACGAGGCCGACGAAGCCGGGGATGCCCTCGACGAGGTCGGAGGCGGGGAGGGCGCGCAGGCAGGCGAGGAGGTCGGCGGAGCCGTCGCAGGCCGTGAGCGTGGCGACGGCGGCGGCGCCCTGGGTCTCCTTGAGCGCGAGCGGCTCGGAGCCGCAGGTGCCCGACTGCATGAGCGCGGCGTGGAAGAGGCCGCGCGCCAGCGGGCTGGCGACGAGCGTGCAGGTGTTGATGGCGCCGGCGGACTCCCCGAAGATCATGACGCGTCCAGGGTCGCCGCCGAAGGCGGCGGCGTGGTCGCGGACCCACTCGAGCGCGGCGATCTGGTCGAGGTGGCCGTAGGTGCCCGAGGACGCGTCGCGTGACTCGGCGGTGAGGTCGACGAGGGCGAGGTAGCCCAGCGCGCCGAGGCGGTACTGGAGCGTGACGACGACGACGTCGTGGTCGCGCGCGTAGCGCGCGCCGTCGTAGAGCGCGCGGCCCGGGCCGACCTCCTCGGAGGCCGAGCCGATCTGGTTCCCGCCGCCGTGGATGAAGACGAGGACGGGCCTGGGCGCGTCGGCGTCGCCTGGCGAGGCGGTCCAGACGTTGAGCGTGAGGCAGTCCTCGTCGCCGCGCACGTCGTCGCCGTCGGGTTGTGGGCACACGGGGCCGAACGTGACCGACGGGCGAGGCGAGGCGTCGTGGCAGCCGTGGGGGCTTGGCGGCTGCCAGCGCAGGTCGCCGACTGGCGGCGCGGCGAAGGGGACGCCCTTGAAGGACCAGACGCCGTCGTCGAGGGCGCCCTCCAGGGCCCCGTCTCGAGTCAGGACGATGCCGTTGGCCGGGTCGGAGTCGCCAGGGCACGCGGCAGGCGCGGCGGCGTCCGCGTCCAGCCCGGCGTCGTCCGCGTCCGCGTCCGCGACGTCTGTGTCCGGGACGTCTGCGTCGGTCGCGTCGGTCGAGTCGGTCGCGTCGGGTGGGTCGAGGGTGGCGTCGGCGGCGAGGCCGGCGTCGTCCTCGGGGTTCGTCGTGGACTCGGCGGGGCACGCGGACAGGAGCGCTGCGGCGAGCAAGAGCGTGCGCGTGAGGTTTCGTGTCATGTCTGTCTCGATGTCGTGGTTTTTCGTTTCAATGTCATGTGTGTCGGCCGCGCCGTGCGCCGTCTTGGACGGGGAGGGCGCGGTGTGTTGGTATGCATGGCAACGGTCGTGCCAGGAGGTCGAGTGTGGGCGAGGTGGGTTTCGGAGACGTGCGGGCGATCATGGCGAGGGAGCCTGAGCTGGCGTGGATGCAGCTCAAGCTCGCGGCGACGCGCTATGTGGACGAGAGGGAGTGGCGTGAGGTGGTCGTGCCGTACCTGGTGGGTCACGTGGCGAGCTGGCCACTCGACGCGTCGGAGCTCCAGGTCGAGCGAGAGTGGGTGACCGACTTCACGACCGAGGGGAGGGTGCACCCGCTCTGGGCGGTGTGCACGATGCTGGAGCTGTTGGGTGAGGACGACGGACCGAAGCTCTTCGAGCGGCTGGCTGAGGGAGGCCTGCTGAGCGCACGGCGCCTGTCGATCGTGGGGGACATGCGGGAGCGGACCTGGCGGAGCCTGGGCGCGCGCGAGGGCGTCGCGTTCGAGGAGTTGCGCCTCGTAGACGTCAGCCAGGCGGCGCTCGCGCTGGCGCCCACGGCGCTGACGCTCGCGGTGGTGCAGTTCATGGACTCGGCGTCGCTGGGCCGGGCGTTCGCCGCCCGCAACGGCTACACGCTGAGCATGGACAGAGAGCTTCTCGCGCTCGGCGTGGTCAACGTCGGGGGGAGCTTCGCGGCGGCGATCCCGACGTCGGCGAGCTTCTCGAGGTCTGCGGTCAACGAGCAGTCCGGGTCGAAGACTCCGCTGTCGAACTGGTCGGCGGCCGCGCTCGTGGCGCTCGCGCTGTGGGTGCTCACGCCCGTCGTGAGGCACGTCCCGAACCCCGCGCTCGCGGCGATCATCATCGCGTCGTGTCTGGGGCTCCTGGACCTGCCCGGGATGCGCAGGCTGTGGCTGTCTCTTATACACATCT
>CAJXPN010000848.1 GCA_913058025.1 uncultured Myxococcales bacterium
CGTGGGGGGAGGCGAGGAGGCACGCGGTCAAGAGCGCGGCGCCGTGGGCAAGGATGCCGACGGCGAGAAGGCCGAAGAGAAGGCCCCGCCAGCCAAGACCACCGCGCCCTCGATCCCCACCGACGCGACCCCCGAGGAGCGCGCCGCCTTCGAGGACTACCAGCGCGCGTACGCCCGCTACAGCGGCGAGGCCACCGACTACAAGAAGACCGTCGACGACATCGTCGACGCGAAGTACCGCCAGCGCGTCACCTCCATCAACGCCGCCTACAACGTCAAGATCGATGAGCTCAGCTCCGTCGAGCGCAGCAACCGCGTCGAGGCCATCGCCGCCTTCGAGCGCTTCGTCACGCGCTACCCGCGCAACGAGCGCTACACCCCCGACGCGCTCTTCCGCCTCGCCGAGCTCTACTTCGAGAAGGCCAACGACGACTACCTCCTCCAGGACGACGAGTACCAGGCCAAGTACCAACTCTACGACCTGGGGCAGATCGCCGATAAGCCCGAGTCACCGGTCCGCGATTACGATCCCACCGTACAGACCTTCCGCACCCTGATCGCGGACTGGCCCGACTACCGCCTCCTCGACGGCGCCTACTATCTGCTCGCCTACTGCGAGCAGCAGCGCGGCAACGACGAGGCCGCGCGCGACATCTTCTACACGCTCATCGACAAGCGCCCCGACTCAAACTTCGTCCCCGAGGCCTGGCTTCGCATCGGCGAGTACTACTTCGACCTCGACCAACTCGAGGAGTCTCGCGAGTCCTACGCCCAGGCCGTGAGCTACGACGACAACCGCTTCTTCGACAAGGCCCTCTACAAGCTCGCCTGGACCCACTACCGCCAGGACTCCTTCGACAAGGCCATCGCCGACTTCAAGCGGCTCATCGAGTTCTCGGACAAGCAAGAGGAAGAGACCGGCCGCTCCGGCTCCGTGCTCCGCTCCGAGGCCGTCCAGTACGCAGCGATCTCGCTCGCCGAGGAGGACTGGGACCTCGACGGCGTCAAGGACGAGGACTTCGGCCTCGAGCGCGCCAAGCGTTACCTCACGGGAGGGAAGAGCTACGAGCGCGAGATCCTCGCCCAGCTTGCCGACTACCTCTTCCAGAACGAGCGCTTCACCGAGAGCGCCGAGGTCGCCCAGCTCGCGCTCCAGCGCTACCCGAACCACCCCGAGAACCCCCAACTCCACGAACAGCTCGTCCTCGCGCTCTTCCGCGACGACAACCAGACCCGCGCCTTCGCAGAGCGGCGCAACCTCGGCACCTACTACGGCCCCGGCTCCGACTGGTACACCGTCCAGGAGCAGAACGGCGAGGTCGAGGCGATGCGCTACGCCTCCGGGCTCGTGCGCGACAACCTCATCCAGTCCGCGACCTGGTTCCACGAGCAGGCCCAGAAGATGCGCGGCGAGGCCATCGCCCGCCAGGACGAGGCAGCCCTCTTCAAGAGCATCGAACTCTACGAGACCGCCTCGCGCACCTACGCCGACTTCCTCCAGAAGCATCCCAACGACAAGGACGCCTTCCAGTGGAACTTCTACTACGCCGAGACGCTCTTCTACTCCGAGCAGTACAAGGACGCCCACCAGCAGTACCGCGTCGTCCGTGAGCTCGACATCGAGATCGAAGACTTCGCGAAGTACCAGGAAGAGGCCGCCTTCAACGCCGTCAAGTCCCTTGAGTTCCTCCTCCAGAAGGAGGTCGCCAAGAATAACCTCCCCGCGAGCGTCCTGCCCGCGGGCTCGACCGAGGCAGACGAAACCGAGGCAGTCGATCCCGACGCCGCCGCCGGCGAGGGCGTCGTCAAGATCGACCCTCTCCCCATCCCGCCGCTGCTGTACTCTTACATCACCGAGATGGACCGCTACGTCGTCCTCAACCTGAAGAACGATCAGGACCCGCTGTTGGACGGCAAGTTCGCCTTCGAGGCCGCGCGCCTCTACTACGAATACAAGAACCTCGACGCCGCCCGCGAGCGCTTCGAGTGGGTTCTCATGAACTACCCCGACTCCACGCTCAATGGCTTCGCCGCCGCCCTCATCATCGACACGTACCGTCAGGAGCGTGACTGGGGTGGGATGGCGGAGGCCGCTGACAGGCTCAAGCCTTTCATCGGTGAGAACAACGCCGTCACCCAGGAGATCGCCGACATCAAACTCGCCGCGCTCTTCAAGGCTGGCGAGAAGGCCTACGCCGAGAAGAACTACGAGCTCGCCGTCGAGAAATACCTGGAGATGGTCTCCCAGGACAAAGAGAAGAAGTACGCGGTCAAGGCGCTCAACAACGTCGCCGTCGCCTACGAGGCGATGGGCAAGTACAACTCGGCCATGGGCATCTACAAGCGCGTGGAGAAGGACTTCCCCAAGCACCCATACGCCAGCTACGCCATCTACCGAGTGGGAATCAACGCCGAGCGCTTCTTCGAGTTCGACGAAGCCATCACGAACTTCCTCGCGTTCTACGACCGCTTCGGCGGCAAGCCGACGCCGGACGAACTCCAGTCGATCGACTTCTCCTACGAGGAGAAGGGCGCCGACGCGCTCCTCAACGCCGCGATCCTCCTGCGTGACACGCAGGAGTACTCCAAGGCCGCGCGTCGCTTCGAGGAGTACGTCTCGAAGTACCGGAGCAACCCCAAGGCCGACGCCGCCATGTGGAGCGCCGTCGAGTCATGGGAGAAGGCAGGCAAGGAGCGCGACCAGCTCAAGGCCGTCGACCGCTACATCTCCGACTTCGGCAGCAAGCCCGAGAACGACCTGCGCGTCTTCAAGGGCCTCGCGATGAAGGCCACCTACCAGCGCGAGGTCCGCAAGAGCGAGAGGGGCGCCAAGGCGGCCTACGAGGACATCCTCGAGGCCTACGTGAAGCGCAAGATCCAGCCGGGCACCCGCGAGGCGTACTACGTCGCCGAGGCCCAGTTCCGCCTCACCGAGTTCGAGTTCGAGAAGTGGGACGACATCAAGCTCAGGGGCTCGCTCAACAAGCAGAAGAAGGCCCTCGACGCCAAGATCACCGGCTGTCTCTTATACACATCTCCGAGCCCACGAGACAGGCAGAAATCTC
>CAJXPN010000849.1 GCA_913058025.1 uncultured Myxococcales bacterium
TACGAGATTTCTGCCTGTCTCGTGGGCTCGGAGATGTGTATAAGAGACAGCGCTTCTCCTCGGCGGAGTACCGCGTCAAGCGCCTGAACAAGAACCTCGCCGAGCTCCGTGAGCTCGACGGCGCCAACGCTGCGCTGACCTCGGCGCCCAAGAAGCTCTCCGAGATCGAGGGCACCTACACCGAGGAGCGCTACCAGAAGCAGGTCCTCGGGACCCAGTGCGGCGAGCTGGTCGAGGACACCAAGAGCGCGCGCATGGAGGAGAACTGGTACCGCGTGAACTCGCGCGCGATAGACTACGGCAAGTGCCGCCGCAAGATGCTCGACGTGGGCATCGACTCCGGCGTCGTCGCCAGCCTCGATGAGAAGGCGCTCACCGAGTACGACGAGTACGCGGGCTACCTGATCACGGAGGCCGAGGGCTACCGCAAGGAGTCCGACTTCCGTAAGGCCACCGGCTTCGAGTCCACGCTCGAGAGCCTGCTCGTCTACTACAAGGAGATCGACCCGAACTCCTCGGCGCCCAAGAAGTTCGAGGCCGCTTCGCTCAAGACTCAGAAGAAGTACCGTGACCCGAAGGAGGTCGAGGCCGAGAAGCAGCAGGCCGCGTTCGAGGCCTGGAAGGGTCAGGTCTCGGGTCAGTTCGACAAGGAGTGGACATCGGTCGAGGAGGCCGAGACCGCCGCGCGTCCCGCCTACGACGAGGGCGTCAAGGCGCTCGACGCGAGCGACTACGCTACGGCGATCAAGAAGTTCTCCGAGGCGCGCCAGAAGCTCTACTCCACCGCCTACCCGAGCGCGATCGCGCTCGAGGCCGCCTTCAACAACGGCAGCCTCGAGAAGGGCCTCTCCTACGAGATCTCGGCCGGCCTCGCGCGCACCTACTTCGAGAAGGGCGACAAGGCTCAGCTCTACCCCGAGCTCTCGATCATCAAGAACGGCCGCAAGTGGCTGAGCAAGGACGAGGAGGTGCAGGTCCGCATGTTCGACATCCTCGAGGATGGTGACGGCAAGCTCACGCCCAAGCCGACCGAGGCCGTGCGCCGCTACGCGGGCCGCTACTCGGACGTCGGCCGTAAGTTCAAGGCCGTCAAGGAAGTCGCCAGCGCACAGCGCGGCGAGGCCTACAACATGCTCGGCGTCGACGTCGAGACCATCTCGCACCGCGAGGCGGGCTCGAACACCGCTGAGAAGGCCGGAAAGGTCGTCTACATGAAGGACGTGGCCGTCGACACGGTCAAGGGCTCCACGCTGCGCTTCGACTTCAAGTCCTCCTACAAGGTCCCGACCTCGTGCCGGAACACCAAGGAGGTCTCGAGCGTCAACCTCTACACGGGCCGCGTGAGCTACGTGCAGAAGTGCAAGTACAAGACGGTCAAGGACGGCTACATCGTCGTCGTCCCCGCCCCCAAGGGTGAGAAGGTCAAGAAGGGCGACCTCGTCTCCTTCTACGCGACCGTCAAGGAGCGTAAGGGCAAGTTCGAGGTCATGCTCAAGGACCCGGGCTACGTCCGCGTCTCCTCGGGCGGCCAGACGAAGTGGTTCCTGGGCGCGAAGGTGAAGTGAACCTGAGGTTCATTCGCTGACGAGCGAGCCGACCCCTCATGGGGTCGGCTCTTCTCGTTCTTGGCTTGGGGTTCGCGGTTTGGAAGAGGGCTGGGGGACCGTGTGGCAGTCCCACCCCCAGCTCGCCTCCATCTCGCTCAGCGGCACAGGCCGGAGGTGTCGGTGTGGCACTGGAGGCAGGGGGTGGGGTTGGCCTGTAGCCAGGTCGCGCAGGTGCTCGCGAAGTTCGACGGGTGCGGGTTGACGCCCTGATGGCAGGAGACGCAGTCGCGCTCTTGGTGGCACGAGGCGCAGTCGTCGATGTTGCGGCGCGCGGCGGGGCCGTGGTCGGCGTCGCGCCAGCCCGGCGGGTGGAAGGTGCGGCGAGCGGGGGGGCGGTTGGGCGCCTGCGTGACG
The DNA here is from genome assembly GCA_913058025.1 of uncultured Myxococcales bacterium. Classification (GTDB taxonomy): domain Bacteria; phylum Myxococcota_A; class Bradymonadia; order Bradymonadales; family Bradymonadaceae; genus CAJXPN01. The sequence continues at coordinate 1,962 of CAJXPN010000849.1, forward strand.
GCCTCGGCGCGGGTGTGGCAGGCGCCGCAGAAGGTCTGGGTGTCGTGGCAGTCGCGGCAGTTCGCCTCGTCGGCGCGCGCGGCGACCGAGTGGATCGCGGTGTAGTTCGGAGGGTGGACGACGAGCGGTTTGGCGCCGCGCGCCTGGTGGCAGTCGGAGCAGGAGGACTCGACGTGGCAGGTCGCGCAGGCGTCGGGTTGTGTGCGCGAGATCGGGCCGTGCCGGGCGATCCAGTCGACGGTGTGGTCGGTGGGGGTGAGGCGGACGGTGTCGCCGGTCATGGGGTCGGAGAAGGACGTGGTGATCGGGCCGCCGCGTGAGCTCGGGTGGCACGACGAGCAGGTCGCGTCGGCGGCCTTGCCGTCATGGCAGGACGCGCACTCCTGCATCAGGGGCATGCGCGGCGCGGCCGCGCCGCCGTGGCACGACGCGCACGGGGTCTTCGAGTGGCGTGAGTGCGAGAAGGAGAGGTTGGGCGTGGGGCGCTTGAGGATCATGGGCGCGGGGGAGACGGCGCGCCAGTGCTCGGGCGCGGAGACGGCGCCGGCGACCTCGGGCGAGTAGCTCACGTGGCAGCCGGAGCAGTCGGAGAGCCTGGGGGAGGCGTCCTCGGCGTGGCAGGTCGCGCAGACCTCCATCTTCGGGGTGAGTTCGTCGCGCGCGCGTGCGCTCGAGGAGGCGCCGGCGTGGCAGGTCGCGCACGGGGTCTCGGAGTGGCGCGCGTGCGAGAACGTCAGGGCGCTGGGGCGAGAGGGGTAGACGGCGCGGCTCGGTGAGTCCGAGCGCGCGTCGAGCCTGGACGTGGCGGCGACGGTGAGCGCGAGCGCAGCGAGCGCGAGGACGCGGCGGGGCGTGCGGTGTGTCATGGCCAGACCTCCACGGAGAGGTTGAACATGAGGTTGGTCGAGGGAGGCTGCGCGGTGCCGAGCTGTTGCTCGAGCAGGACGCTGAGCAGGCCGACGTCGAGCGCGGGGATGTCCACGCCGATGAGGCCCGAGGTGACGACGGCGTCTCGCGCGCGCGTGGAGGAGCCACCGGAGGCCCAGAGCGTGACGACTGTCTCTTATACACATCTGACGCTGCCGACGATCTACTCTGTGTAGA
>CAJXPN010000850.1 GCA_913058025.1 uncultured Myxococcales bacterium
ACGAGATTTCTGCCTGTCTCGTGGGCTCGGAGATGTGTATAAGAGACAGAGCTCAGAGAGCAACTCGGCGAGCTGGAGGTTGGCCTCGGCGAGCTCGAGCTGTGCCTTGCCCAGAGGTGTCTCACCGTCGGCCGATCGCGCGCGGGCTCCGGTCAGCGCGAGCCGCTTCTCCGAGGCCTCGATGGAGGCGTCGCCGGCGGCCTTGATGGCGCCGTCGAGGTCGCCGAGCGCGACGAGCCGGTCCGCGCGAGCGGTGGAGCGTTCTGCGCGCACGCGGGAGAAGATGGGGTCGATGGTCGCGAGGCGAATCTCCGGGCTCGGTTCCTTGGGGAGGTGGTCGAGCTGGACGTTGATGGCGTCGCGGTTGTTGGCGAACTTCTCGCGCGACGACTGCTCGACGGACGCGATCTCTTCGGTGCGCGCGGGCTTGCTCTTGGCGAGCGCGAGGACCTTCTCGGCGACGGCGCGTTGCTCGGAGAGCAGCTCCTTGAGCTGGTTGGTCCTCGCGAGGCGCTCCTGCTCCTTGATGCGGTCGAGGTTCTCCTGGGCGGCCTCCTTGACCTCCGTGTCGCGCGCGGCCTGTTCGATGCGCGCGCGCTCGAGCTCGCGCTCGCGTTCGCGCGCGGCGTCCGCGTTGGCGGCGGCGCGGGATGTGAGCGTGGCCACGCGCTCGGACGCGTCGTCGAGCGGGAGCTCGATGGTCGTCGCTTCGATCTCGAGGGTCGCAGCCGCGGCGACGGCGTGGCTGGCGCCGGTGGCGAAGCGGGCGATGGAGACGGCGAGCGCTCGCCTGGCGCGGCGGTCGCGCAGGCCGCGCTGAAAGGCTGGATCGGAGAGCTGTAGGTCGAGCGCGGCGCGCGCGCCGTCGAGACGCGCGAGCCTGGCGCGCTCCGTGGTGGCTAGCGACCGAAGCGCCGCAGCCCGCGCGATGGCGCGCGCCCTCGCGACCAACACGGAGGACGCGTCGTCGAGCGAGGAGCGCGGGACATGGAGCGCGTCGGCGATCGCTGCGAGCGTCGCCTCATCATCCTGGGTCGCGTCGGGTGCTACGGCCGTGTCGGGCTGTTGCGCGGAGGCCAAGGTCGTGAAGAGGAGCAGCAGCGACGCGAGCAGGAGCGCACGAAGCGCCGAGCGGCGTTCTGGGGTCAGGTGCATCGGTGGCCTGTGACCTTGTGGATGAGTCGCGATAGGCGTGGTGGGCCGTGGTCGTTGGGTGGGCCGACACACTATGAAGGTCGCGTGCGCCCAGTACAAGGGACGCCACGGCGCGTGCCAGGGTCACTGCAGTCGTGTGTTGGAGCCGGCCCTGTGCTCGGAGCGCGATGCGACACCGACTTGACCGGGTCGAGCCGATGGAGTACCACCCGTTTCCCGCTGCGCGTCGCGCGCGGAGGCATGAAAGACGTCGACGACGCCGTTTGACCCACATTGTGGTGGGTCGACACGCTCCACTGACCGCCATCGCGGTCAAGAGCGCTGCGCGAGGGACGTCAGCACGAGGAGATGGAGATGAAGGGAATCGTAGGTCGCAAGGTCGGTATGACGCAGATGTTCACCGAGGACGGAGATCGCGTCCCGGTGACGGTCGTGGACGTGGCCAGCGCGGTCGTCGTCCAGAAGAAGACGACCGAAGGAAAGGACGGCTACAACGCCATCAAGATCGGTTACGGCCTCGCGCACAAGCTCCAGAAGGAGGGCATGGAGGACAAGTGGCGCCTGAGCAAGCCCGAGTCGGGCGTGTTCCTCGCTGCCGGGATCGAGGTCCCTCGCCGCCACGTCCGAGAGGTCCGCGTCGACGCGGCCGAGCTCGACAACTACGAGGTCGGTCAGGACCTCACCGCCGAGACGTTCGCCCCCGGCGAGTACATCGACGCCACTGGCACCAGCAAGGGTAGCGGCTTCACCGGTGTCATGAAGCGCCACAACTTCCGCGGAACCAAGGCCAGTCACGGCGTCCACGAGTTCTTCCGCCACGGCGGCTCGATCGGTATGTCCGCGTACCCCGCGCGCGTCCTCCCCGGTAAGAAGATGCCGGGTCAGCACGGCAACGCCAAGGTGACCGTGCAGAACCTGCTCGTCTACAAGGTCCTCCCCGAGGAGAACCTCATCCTCGTCAGGGGCTCGATCCCCGGCCCGAACGGCGGCATCGTGCTGCTGCGCGACGCGGCCAAGAAGTCGCGTAGGCTCTACTGAGTAGGGGCGCCCTCCGGGGCGCACCCACGACGAGCTCGACGAGGGGCGGAGGAGGCGCGATGCGCCGCCTTCGCCCCTCGCTTCGCTCTGGCAGCTTGCCGCGCTCCCCGCACTCCCCCTATGATTCCCCGGCGGTGTCACAACGAGCGGTGGGATGTCCTCTCAGAACCTGAAAAAATACCTGGCGTACTACCAGAAGACGATCCGAGACGAGCCCGAGAACATCGAGGCGAGGTTGCGGTTGGCGTCCCTCTTCAAGGAGATCGGTCAGCGTTCGCACGCGATCGAGGAGTACGTCACTGCGTCGAAGCTGCTGGCGTCCCAGGGGCTCCCGCTCGAGGCGATCGCGGCGTGCAAGGCCGTGCTCGAGCTCGACCCGAACCACACCGAGATCAAGTTCTTCCTCGCGAGGCTCTTCGCGCAGGCGCCCGAGGTCAGCGGCGAGGCTGCGAGGGTCGCTCGCCCCGTCGCCGAGGTCGGAGGGCAGAGGCGCCGTGAGATGGAGGCGCCGCGTGCGCCCGACCACAACGCCCGGGTGGTGCTCGAGGCGCTGTCCACCGATGAGATGGACGCGTTCGAGGCGAGCGGAGAGAGCCCCATCGTGCTCGCGCAGCCCAAGGACGGTTTGGAGTCGATGGCGAGCGCGATAGACTCCGCGCTCAGCGACCAGCCGCCCTCCGACTCGCTCATCGAGGACAACCCGCTGAACGCGGGGGACTCCGACGAAACGGGCGACGACCTCGAGGCGCTCGCGCTCGGGCCGCCCACGGGCGAGTTCACGAGGGCGTACGGCACGCGGGACCACGACGCGCTCAAGCCTGTCTCTTATACACATCTGACGCTGCCGACGATCTACTCTGTGTAGA
>CAJXPN010000851.1 GCA_913058025.1 uncultured Myxococcales bacterium
CGAGATTTCTGCCTGTCTCGTGGGCTCGGAGATGTGTATAAGAGACAGGTCCCATGCGTGGGCGAGCTGGCCGGTGAAGATGCCGTGGTCGTGTTGGGTGAAGTAGCGTGCGCGCGGGCCTCTGTTCTGGATCAACACGGGGCTTCCTCTGTTCGGAGTGGGGGTGATTGATTTATACAGTCTGCCTACCAGCAGACCATGGAGGAGTCGGATGAGGCAGTACCTCGAGTTGATGCGCCGTGTGAGGGACGAGGGTGTGGAGCGAGAGGATCGCACGGGCGTGGGGACCCGGAGCGTGTTCGGCCATCAGATGAGGTTCGACCTCCGGGAGGGCTTCCCCGCGGTCACGACGAAGAGGCTGTGGTTCAAGGGTGTGGTGCACGAGCTGCTCTGGTTCCTGAAGGGGGAGACCAACATCGCCTACCTCCGCGAGCACAGGGTCGGGATCTGGGACGAGTGGGCGGACGCGTCGGGTGAGCTCGGCCCCGTCTACGGGAAGCAGTGGCGCTCGTGGGTGGGCGCGGACGGCCGCGTCCACGACCAGATCGCGGCGGTGATCGCGCAGATCAAGACCAACCCTGGCTCGCGCAGGCACGTCGTGAGCGCGTGGAACGTGGGAGACCTCGAGGAGATGGCGTTGATGCCGTGCCACGTGATGTTCCAGTTCTATGTGGCGCAGGGGCGGCTCAGCTGCCAGCTCTACCAGCGCAGCGCGGACGTCTTCCTCGGGGTCCCGTTCAACATCGCCTCGTACGCGCTGTTGACCCACATGATCGCGCAGGTGTGTGGGCTCGAGGTGGGTGACTTCGTGCACACCTTGGGCGACGCGCACCTGTATTCGAACCACCTCGAGCAGGCCGACCTCCAGCTCTCGCGCGAGCCCAAGGCGATGCCGAAGCTCGCGCTCGACGCCGGGGTCACGGGCATCGACGGCTTCACGTTCGAGGACATCCGGTTGGTGGGCTACGAGCACCACCCTGGGATCAAGGCGCCGATCGCGGTGTGAGGGAGTTGGAGACGATGAAGTTTTCGGCGGTGGTTGCGGTGGATCTGGGCTGGTTGATCGGAGCCGAGGGGCGCTTGCCCTGGAGGATCTCCAGCGATCTCAAGAGGTTCAAGGCGTTGACGATGGGCAAGTCGTTGGTGATGGGCAGGGCGACGTACGCCTCCATCGGCAGAGCGTTGCCGGGGCGTCGCTGCGTGGTGATGACGAGGCGCGAGGGGTTCGAGGCGCCGGGGTGCGAGGTCGTGGGCAGCGTGCGTGAGGCGCTCGAGCTGTTGGAGGGTGAGGAGGAGGTCGTGATCGGTGGCGGCGCGCAGATCTACGATCTGTTCGCGCAGCGGCTCGACGAGGTCCACCTGACGGTGGCGTTGGGGCGTTGGGAGGGGGACACGAGGATGACGCCGCTGAGCCCCGAGGGCTGGCGCGTCGAGCGCGCCGAGCTGCACGAGGCCGGCGAGCGAGACGACGCCGCGCACGCGTACGTGGTCTTGCGCCGTGTGGAGGGGGAGGGCGCGCTGTCGAGGGAGGCGCTCGAGGAGGTCCCGAGGGCGTGGTGGTCAGAGGAGGCTCTGGAGCGCGTCGAGGAGTGAGCGCGCCTGCGCGAGCGCGTCGGGGTCGGGTCGTTTGGCGCGGGAGAGGCCGTCGACTCGAGCGCGCGCGCTCGACGCGTGGTGCGCGATGAGCTCGCGGAGCGCGGGTGTGGGCGCGCGCAGCGTGTGTCGCCCGAGGAGGAGCTCGAGTTCGGAGTAGGGGGTTGGGTCGATGGGGTCGTCGAGGTCGCACACGATCGTGGCGTAGAAGCGGCCTCTCTCGACGAGCAGCGTGTCGCTCGAGATGGGCATCGCGTGCGCGCGCAGGTAGCGACGGAGGCGTCCTGCGGCCTGGGGGACCTGGAGGACGATGCGTCGTAGGCCGAGCGCGCGCGGGTCGACGGCGCCCAAAATGTTGGCCGCGGTGGGGCCACCGACGCCCGCGATGAACGCGGTGGCGCAGGCGTCTTCGGGCGTGACGGTCAGGAGGCCATCGCCGAGGCGGACGTCGACGTGTGCGCGGACGCCCAGGCGCGCGGCGTTGTAGCGCGCGCCCTCGAGCGGCTCGGCGCGCAGGTCTGTGGCGACGGCGCTGGGGACTCGTCCGGAGGCGACGAGCGCGGTGGCGAGCAGGCCGTGATCGCAGGCGACGTCGACGACGGGGAGGCCCTCGAGGGCGAGCGCCGCAAGTCCGCGCAGGCGCTCGGTGTGGAGGAGCGCGTCGAGGTGTGGTCGCGCGGGGATCAGGGTTTTTTGGCGTCAGGGGTTCCCGTGATCCGCTGGGCCTCGCGCAGCTTGGCGCGGACCTCGGCGACGTGCTCGTCTTCGAGCGTTTCGACCATCTCGCGCAGCGCGCGCTGTGCGTCGCGGATGGTCATGCGTTGCTTGTCGAACTCGACGCAGATGAGGCACATTTCGTGGTTCCTTGGATGCGAGGATCGTCGGCCAGGCCCGACCACACCATGTAGTATAAGCGCGCGTCTGCTATGGCGCCAGCGCGGGGGGTCGGGCTATAGGGGGGTCGAGGGAGTCAAGAGAGCGCGAGAGGTGAGGATGAGGGTGTCGAGGGCGTTGTTCGTGTGTGCGTGTCTGGTGTGTGCTGCGGGGTGCGCGAGCGCAGGTCCCGCGAGGGGCGAGGGGGCCCGTGAGCAGGGCGTGGAGCACGCTGAGCTGTTGCGCGACGCGGACGCGGCGATCGTGGCGAGCGCGTATGCGGTGGCGACGATCGACATCAGGCGGCTCAAGGCGCGCGTCCTCGAGCGCGAGCGAGGGCTGCTCGCCCCCAGGCGAAACGGGAGGTTGGCGTGGCAGGACCTGGGCGCGTGGACCCAGGAGCGCTACGGCGTGAACGTGGACGCGTTCGACGCGTTGACGTTGGTGGTCGCGCCCGAGACGGGCGTCTACGTGATCGGGCGCGGTGAGGTGGACGCCGCGGCGCTCACCGGAGACCAGCGAACGATCGGGGGGAGCCTGTCGCTGTCTCTTATACACATCTGACGCTGCCGACGATCTACTCTGTGTAGA
>CAJXPN010000852.1 GCA_913058025.1 uncultured Myxococcales bacterium
GCAGCAACCGGAGCGAAGCGGAGGTTGTGGTCGCTCGGCTCGACCGAAGGGAGAGACGTGCGAGCGATGCGCAGCCAGAGAAAGAGAGCGATGCTCAGCCAGAGAAAGAGAGAGCTCTCTTACTTCTTCTGGCGGAAGAAGAGCTTGATGCGGGAGCCCTTGCGGACGCGGACGACCTTCTTCTCGGACATCTCGCCGTCGTCGTATCGGACCTGGACCTCGTGGCGGCCGACCTCGACGTCGACGGTGTTGGGCGCGCGCTTGGACTGGTCGGCGCCGTCGACGAGGATCTGGCCGCGGGGCTTGGAGTAGACGGTGACGCGGCCGCCCTTCTCGTCGCTCTCTGCTTCGTCCTTGGGGGCCTCGGGCTCGGGCTCGGTGGCCGGCTGGGGTGACGAGGGCGCGGCGGCTGCGGCGCCCTTGAAGCCGGAGAGCTCGACGATGAGGTAGCGGGTCTCGTAGGGGCGCAGGCTGAGGGTGTAGTCCTTGGTCTTGCCGTCGTAGGTCACGCGGACGGCGTAGGGGCCGCCGGCGGGGAGGGTGACGCCCTCGTCTCCGTCCTCGTCGTACTCGGGATAGGGGAGGCCGTTGACGGTGACGTCGGCCTTGTCGAAGTTGGTGACGACGATGAGCCCGGCGGGCTTGAGCGTGACCTTCTTGCCGGCCTTCTTCTTGGGGTAGCTGAACGTGAGGGTGGACTCTTCGCCAGCCTCGACGTCGACGTTCTGTGTGTTGGACTTGCGGCCGTCCTCGAACATGACGGCGACGGCGTGGGGGCCGGCCGAGGCGTCGACGGAGCCTGGGGTGCGGACGCCGGCGTGCTTGCCGTCGATCATGATCGCGCCGATGGGGGACGAGGAGACCTTGATCTTCCCGGTGGCCGCGTCGCCGCCTTCGTCTTCACCCGCCTCGTTCTCGTCGAAGGCGAGGGAGTCCTCGTCCTTGTCTGCCTGGCCGATGGAGTCGGCGAGCTCGGCGTCGAGGCGCGCGCGCTCGGAGGCGGGGACGGGCTCGCTGAGCTCGTAGGCGTCGAAGGAGGGTGCCTCCTGCGCCGAGGCCGAGGTGGCGTCGCCGGAGAGGTCACCGGCGGCGGGCGCGTCCTCATCGGGCGCGAGCCCGAGGTAGAGGGCGACGCCGAGGGTGGCGAGGATCGCGAGGATCGCGGCGGCGGTGTGTCGTCTCATCGGCTCTCCATGCTCCTTTCGGCGCGTCCGGTTCGAGCAACCGCGGCGCCACAGAGCGAGTAACACAAACGGGGCCAGCGATCATCCTCGGGCGCGTCGTCTGCGTCTCGAGAGGCCGAAGAGCGCGCCGAGGGCGAGCGCGCCAGCGGCGACGAGCGCGACCTGCGCGACGCGGTCGCCCTCGGCGGCGCGGCGAGGGGAGAGGAGCGCGGGGAGGTCGTTCTTGGCGCGGGGTCCAGCGGTGGAGCGGCGGCCGCGCTCGAGGGCGCGCGTGGCCCAGACGGCGAGCTCCCCGCGGTGGATCTTGGAGTTGTGGCGCCGGTCGACGGGGAGGTCGTGGTGGAAGAGGACCTCGTGGATGGAGGAGGTCAGCGAGACGGAGGCGCCGAGCTCGAGGAGGTCGCCGGTGAAGACCTCGCGGGCGCGTGCGTCGAGCGGCCAGGCGTCGACCTCGGGCTCGACGACGAGGACGGGTCGCTGCGCGCCGGGGGCGCCGACGCCGACGAGGGCGCAGCGGCGCACGCGGGGGTCGACGTTGAAGACGGACTCGCACTGGACGGAGTAGAGGGTCCCCTCGTTGGTCTGGACGCGGTGTGACTTGCGGCCGCAGTACCAGAAGCGGCCGAGGTCATCGAGGTAGCCGACGTCGCCCATGCGGTGCCAGAAGGCGGTGGGGGAGCGCTCGGGGTCCTGGATCTTGCCGCGCAGGTTGGCGTCGGGGCGCTTGTCGTAGGAGCGCGTGGCCTGGGGGGCGCTCACGCAGAGCTCGCCGATCTCGCCGATGGGGAGCTTGTCGGCGTCGGACCAGGTGGCGATGGCGTCGTCGGTGATGGCGATGACGCGGACGGTGGCGTTGGGGACGGCGACGCCGACGCAGATGCCGTGGCCGAGGTCGGCGCGCGCGCCGGTCTCGGAGAGGACGTCGGCCGAGCCGATGGAGGCGACGGGGAGGCACTCCGTGGCGCCGTAGGGCGTGTGGAGCTCGGCGCCGGGCGAGAGCACGCGCGCGAAGACGCGGTGGAGCTCTGTGGAGACGGGAGCGCCGGCGGTGAGGATGCGCTTGAGGGAGGGGAGCGTGATGCCGCGCTCGAGGCACCAGGGCCCGACCTTGGACCAGATGGAGGGGGAGCCGAAGGCGGAGGTGGCGCCGTGGTCGAGGATCGCCTCGACGATGGCGCGGGGGTCGGCCTTGGCGAACTGCGTGGCGTCGATGTCGGGGATGACGCAGGTCATGCCGATGGCGATCGAGAAGAGCGAGAACAGTGGGAACGCGGGGACCTCGATCTCGCCGGGCTCGAGGCCGTACATCTTCTGTATGGCGCGGACCTGACCGTCGAAGATGCCGTGGGTGTAGAGGACGCCCTTGGCGGGGCCGGTGGAGCCTGAGGTGAAGAGGACGGCGGCGAGGTCGTCGGTGGCGGTGTCGGCGAGCGGGAAGGGCCCGGCGGCGAAGTTCGCGACCTGTGACAGCGGCAGGGCGCCGAGGCCGCGCTTGGTGGTGAAGGCGACGCGGACGGAGGCGAAGGCCTTGGGGAAGACGCCGCGGAGCGCGTGGGCGATGGGGATGCCGATCATGGCGTCGGGGGCGGCGTCGGCGACGCACTCGAGGAAGCTCTTGCGGCCCATGCCCGGGTCGATCATGACGGGCGCGGCGCCGATCTTGAAGAGCGCGTAGGTCAGGGCGATGAGCTCGACGCCGGGGCGCACGAGCATGATCACGCGGTCGCCTCGCCGCAGGCCGTTCTGCGTGAGGCCGTGTGCGTAGGCGTCGCAGAGGGCGTCGAGCTGGGCGAAGGAGACGTGCGAGTAGGCGCGACGGCCGAGGCCGTCGCGGCCCTGCGGGAGCACGAGCGCGCGCTGGAAGGGGCGCTC
>CAJXPN010000853.1 GCA_913058025.1 uncultured Myxococcales bacterium
GTAGATCGTCGGCAGCGTCAGATGTGTATAAGAGACAGATGTCGGGTTCGTCGAACACGATGGACGTGACGGTGGTCGCGGTCGCGCGCGACATCGGCCTGCTGAGCAACTTCTCGGTGTTCGTGCCTCGGCAGGTCGTCCTGGACCTCTACCAGCTCAAGTCGGACACCACCGGCGCGCTCCAGATCTACCTGAAGGACATCGACCGCTCGAAGGAGGTGATGTCGCAGGTGCGCGCGGCGCTCGAGAAGGAGAACTACAGCCTGATGGAGTATCAGGCAGCGCCGTTCTTCGCGAAGTTCGAGTCCGCGAACGGTGAGGACTGGATCGGCCAGAAGATCGACCTGACGATCTGGGAGGACGAGGTCGACTTCCTGACCTGGATCCTGACAGCGCTGGACACGGTGTCGTTCGGGCTGGTGGCGATCCTGGTGGTGATCATCGCGGTGGGAGTGATGAACACGATGTGGATCGCGGTGAGGAAGCGGACGACGGAGGTCGGCACGCTGCGCGCGATCGGGATGTCGCGCGTGCGCGTGCTGTTGATGTTCCTGTTCGAGGCGGCGCTGCTCGGGTTCGCGGCGTCGAGCGTGGGCGCGCTCGCTGGCGCGGCCGTGGCCGCGAGCGTGAACGCCGTGGGCGTGCGCGTGCCGGTGGACGCGATGCGCGCGATCCTGCTCAGCGACACGTTCCTGCTGTCGGTGACGCCGACGGGGCTGGTGGGAGCGGTGTTGATGCTGACGGTGTTCACGACGCTGTCGGCGTTGGCGCCGGCGATCAGGGCGGCGCGGCTCCAGCCGGTCGAGGCGATCCAGCAGGCCGAGTGATTTTGAAGAAGGAGGGCGCCCCGGGCGTCCAAGTAGGCGCGCGGGCATTCGCCCACGCGGGCGCGACGAGCCAAGGAGACGAGATGCGAAGGTATACGAGGAGAGGCGTGATGGGGCTGGCGCTCGTGGCGACGGCGGCGATGGTGGCGCCGGCCTGGGCGGCGACGGGCCTCGAGGGTGCCCAGATGCGGGCGCTGCTCGAGGACCTGGACGCGCGCCAGCGGTCGGTGGGGGACTACCAGGCGCAGGTCTTCATCGACCAGAAGCGCAAGGGCAAGACCGACGTCGCCTACCAGGCCGACATCTACCGTCGGGACGACAAGGGGAAGCTGGTCATCCTGTTCCGCAAGCCCAGGTCCGAGGCGGGCAAGGGGTACCTGCGCGTGGAGTCCAACCTGTTCCTGTACGACCCGAGCGTGGGGAAGTGGGAGCGCCGGACGGACCGGGAGAGCATCGGCGGGACGGCGTCGCAGCGCCGTGACTTCGACGCGTCGTCGTTCGCGGCCGACTACGACCCGAGCTACGAGGGCGTGGACAAGCTCGGGAAGTTCGAGACGCACCACCTGAAGCTGGTGGCCAAGGAGGGCAAGGACGTCGCGTACCCGGCCGTCGAGATATGGGTCGACATCGAGTCGGGGAACCTGCTCAAGCTCCAGGAGTTCGCGCTCTCGGGGAGGTTGATGAGGACGTCGTACTACCCGAAGTGGGCGAAGGTGGCGAGCGACGCGAAGGGATCGCCTGTCTATTTCCCCAAGCAAATCAGGATCTTCGATGAGGTCGAGAAGGACAACAAGACGACGATCGTGATGCAGAAGGTCGAGCTCGACGCGTTGCCTGACAGCATCTTCACGAAGGCGTGGTTGGAGAGTAAGAGCCGCTGAAGTGGAAGGCGGGTGTATCTCACCCGCGGGCGGCCGCATCGAAGGGCATGAGGAGGCGCGCTTTTGCGCGTCGGTCCTGCGTGGCGCGGCTTGCTGTTGTATGTGCCCGCGGATAAACTCGACGGATGTGTTGATGGAGACCTGTCGAGGTCGTGGGCGCCGCGTGTACGCGGTACCTGTGGTTGTTGGTGGCTTGCGTCGTGGAGAGAAGGAGCAGATGTCGGTGGTGCTCACGATAGGTGACGAGGGGTGGACGGGCATGGAGGTCATGGCGCTCATGGCGCGCGAGCACATCGAGCTGTTGGTGGACGTGAGGTCTCGCCCGAGCGGTGGGACGCCCGAGCTCGACTACGACCAGTTTCGCCCGAAGGTCAGAGAGCGGGGCGTGCGGTACTCGTACATGGGAGATCTGTTCGGGAAGTTGGGCGACGCGGAGCCCGACGCCGAGAAGATCTTGAGCGGCGCGGTGCGCGTGGCGTCTGGCGCGAGCCGCTGGCGGGTGCTCGTGTTCGGTGGATGTGAGGACCCGCGGGGGACGACTCGCCGCGAGGTCGTGGCGTGGGCGCTGTTGCAGCTCGGCTGCAAGGTGAAGCACGTGCGCGCTGGCGGCAGGATCGAAGAGGATCCGGGGTTCTAGACCGATCCGCTGGCGTGGCCCGAGCCCCTGCTTGGCGTGGGCGCCGGGCGACGAAACGCTTCGAAAAGAGTCACGAGGAGAGGGCCGCGCGGTTCGCGTAAGGAACACACGACGGACCGGTGGGCCGCGTTGCGCGCCGTGCGTCGGGCGTGTTAGGGCACACGAAGTGCGCGCGCAAGGATATGCGCGGTCTGTTCCGGTAACCTGGGAAGCCGCGGTGTGAGATGTCGAGCGTTGATGGCGAGTACAGGTGGCAGCGAGCCGCGCTGGTGTGTGGGTTGTTGGCGTTGGCGCTCCTTGCGTTGGGCTCCGCGTCCACGATCGAGTGCGTGGCGGCGTTCCCTGGCAACGCCCCGGACCTCGTGGGCCTCGGGGTCGCGGAGCCGGGCGAGATCGACCCGACCGCGTCCTCGGGGGAAGGGATCGGGCTGTGCAGGGAGGCGTATCCGCTCTCGGATCAGCGGGGGCCTTTGCTGCTCGCGCTCGTGTTCGGGCTGATGTCGCTGGTGTCGTGGTCGCTCGGTAGGTCGAGCGCGGAGCAGGAGGACGACTGGGAGCCCAGCCGCCCCGTGATGCCGCTCGTGGAGGAGGTGCCCAGGGCCGCGGTGCCCGACGTGATCGAGCTCGACGAGGAGCTCGACCTCGGGCTCGGCGGCAAGGTCGAGGCGCACCCCGACGACGTCGACACGGTGATGGACCAGGTGTCGA